>CAVEOS010000018.1:0-42939 GCA_963617435.1 Lachnospiraceae bacterium | reverse complement strand
AAAGATAAAAAAATGTTGCAGCATCTGAGAAAAGTAATCATGCATTTATTCTTCGCCGCTGTCAAAATTGAATTTTACTTGACGTATGGATACAATTATTGTATAAAGATTCAATGGAGAATTATTCCTGAAATATGAAAAAAGAAATGGGACAAAATGAGTAGTAGAAAAGAACTGGCAGGCGTGCGGATCGATATCTGCAGTCTGCGGGAAGCACTTCATAGAATAGAACATTATGTAAAATCAGAGGGACTGCATGCGGTGGAATCTGTTTCGATGAAAACCATCGTGACAGCCAGTGAGGACGAAGTTGTGCGTCAGTGTCTGGATGACATGGATCTTGTGATCCCTTCTGACAAAGAAATCCTGATGGAGCTTGGTGTGACTTCCAGACAGTGGCTGGATGAGGCGCGGGAGCACCGGTTTGCCTACGAGGCATTACGGATTGTGGCCAGAGAACGTCACAGTATTTATCTGCTGACGGAAAATCGTGAGCAGATGGACAAGTTATGTCAGTATATGGAAGAATCTTTCGGTAATGAAAGCGGCATTTGTGGGGATGCTGTCTGGGAAGAATGCGAACGAGATACGGAGCGCATTGTAAATGAGATCAATGCAGTAGCTCCTCATATGCTGCTTGTTATGCTGTCGACACCGGTGCAGGAGATATTTCTGTCAGAACATCGGAAAATGCTGAATATCCGGCTGTGGTTTGGAGTAGGTACAGAGAATACTTTTGCTGGAAGAAAGCCGCGTCCGGTCGGATTTTGGAGAAAATTACTGGCACATCGTAAAATGAAGAGACAGATTCAGTCCAGTAAGGAAGAAGAGTAGATTGATTTGGTTGTGAATAAGCAGCGTGATCGATTGTTGATATACGCCTGACGATACAATGATGTGGAGAAATGATATAAAGCGAGGGGAATTGGATTTATGAAAGAAAAAATGAAAAGTATATGGGTGCAGGACATGATCCTTATGGTGGTCGGAACAGCACTTGTTGCATTTTCGGTGAAATGTGTATTGGAACCACTCGATATGGTAACCGGAGGTTTTTCCGGTCTCGCGATTGTGATAAAGGCAATGACAACCGGTCTGGTGAAGGGTGGAATTCCACTTGGAGTAACATCGTTTGTATTGAACGTGCCAATTTTTATCTGGGCGTTCTGGAAAAAAGGAAAAGAATTTGCCGGAAAATCCTTTGTGGCCATGATTTTGTTGTCCGTGTGGCTGGCCGTGATCCCGGCCTGGGATCTGTCACAGCAGGATCTGCTGATCGGATGTCTGTTTGGCGGAGGCGTGATGGGACTTGGCGTTGGTCTGGTGCTTCGGGCACATTGTACCACCGGTGGTACGGATCTGCTGGCGGCACTCCTTCATCTGCATATAAAACAGTATTCGATCATTCAGATCATGCAGGTGATCGATGCGCTGATCGTCATTGCTGGCCTGTATTTATTTGGATTAAAAAAAGCACTTTACGCAATATTTGCTATATTTATCAGTATGAAAGTATCTGATATCACGGTGGAAGGTCTGGACACGTCCCGTGCGGTATATATTATGTCGGATAAATCGGAAGAAATCGCACAGACACTGATGACGGGACTTGAACGTGGAGTCACAGGATTAAATGCGAAAGGAATGTATACACACAAAGAACGCTGCATGCTGCTTTGCGTTATTTCCAAGAAACAGATGGTGGAACTGAAGGAAACTGTCATGCAGATCGACCCGAAGGCATTTCTGATCATCAGTGATGCCAGGGAAGTATGGGGCGAAGGATTTCAGTCCTATGAAGATAAAATGTGAACAAAGTATAAAAATTGGGGAAATGCATAAAAAAAATTGCATTTCCTCTTTACTTTTTTGGGTTTTTTGTCTTAAAATAGAAATGCATATAAGAAATATATGAAAAAAAGAGAATTGGTTATTGTGAATGTTGTATAAAAATGTGCAGGGGGACTTTTGATTATGATTTCAAATCAGATATTGCAAAATACGATCGATGGATTAAAAAATATTACAAGGATAGATTTGTGTATCATTGATACAGAAGGAAAAATCCTTGCGACTACATTTTCGGAGGCAGACCGCTATGTAGGATCAGCAATGGCATTGGTAGATTCACCGGCAGACAGCCAGGTAGTATCAGGATGTCATTTTTTCAAGGTGTTTGATGAACATCAGCTGGAGTACATTTTGCTGGCCAACGGAGACAGCGACGACGTATATATGATTGGAAAGATCGCAAGTTTCCAGATCCAGAATCTGCTGGTTGCTTACAAAGAGCGTTTTGATAAAGACAACTTTATCAAGAACCTGCTGCTGGATAACCTGCTTCTGGTAGATATTTACAATCGTGCCAAGAAACTTCATATTGAAACTGATGTGCGAAGAGTGGTATATATAATAGAGACCAATCGCGACAAAGAAGGAAATGAGCTGGAGAAGGTACGCAGTATCTTCGAAGGAAAAAATAAAGATTTTGTGACGGCGGTGGATGAAAAAAACATCATCGTGGTCAAGGAAGTGGAAGGTTCCGATGCCGCAAATGACCTGAACAAGACAGCGGAAGTAATACTTGGGCTGTTTAAGGGCGAAGCGGATGTGCACATTGCATACGGTACCGTGGTCAATGAGATCAAAGAAGTATCCAGATCTTACAAAGAAGCGCGTATGGCACTGGATGTAGGAAAGATCTTCTTTGAGGAGCGTAATATCATCGCATATTCCGCACTGGGAATCGGACGTCTGATTTATCAGCTTCCGTTACCGCTGTGTAAGATGTTTATCAAAGAAATTTTCGGTGGAAAATCTCCGGACGATTTCGATGAAGAGACACTGACCACCATCAATAAGTTCTTCGAGAACAGCCTGAATGTATCTGAGACATCACGTCAGTTATACATTCACAGAAACACTCTGGTGTACCGTCTGGATAAACTTCAGAAGAGCACCGGGCTTGATCTGAGAGTGTTTGAAGATGCCATCACCTTTAAGATAGCGCTGATGGTTGTAAAATACATGAAATATATGGAAACATTAGATTATTAATTGCTAAGTGTTTGGGGGCACAAAGAACAGATTTCGTGCCCCCATTTTATGCCAGAAAACAAGGTGAGACAAAGGAGGATAAAATGATTACATTAAAAGACGTAAGTAAGTCTTACGTAGAAGGTGTACCTGCGTTGGCAGATATTAATATACAGATAGATGAAGGTGAGTTTGTGTTTGTAGTCGGAGACAGTGGCTCCGGTAAATCTACACTGATCAAACTGCTGCTGAAGGAACTTGAGCCGACATCCGGCACGATCGTGATCAATGATAAGATCTTGTCACAGATTCCGCATCGTCAGGTTCCGAAATTTCGTAGAAATGTTGGCTGCGTGTTCCAGGATTTCCGTCTGTTAAAAGACAGAAATGTATATGAAAACGTGGCTTTTGCACAGAGAGTAATTTCTGCGCCGAACCGATCCATCAAGGAAAAAGTACCGAAAATGCTTTCTCTGGTTGGCCTGGCTGCAAAATATAAATCAAAACCAAACCAGTTATCCGGTGGTGAGCAGCAGCGTGTGGCCATTGCCCGGGCGCTGATCAATGAGCCGAAGATCCTGCTGGCAGATGAGCCGACCGGTAACCTGGATGCAAACAATGCATGGGAGATCATGAAGTTACTGGATGAGATCAACAAACGTGGAACGACAGTTCTGGTAGTCAGCCATAACATGGAAATTGTAGAGGCAATGAAGAAACGTGTCATTACACTGCAGCAGGGACATGTGGTGAGTGATGTACAGATGGGTGGTGCAGACGATGAAAATTAGTACATTAGGATATACGATCAAACAGGGTATTAAAAATATCTGGACCAATAAGATGTTTTCTATCGCATCAATCGCAACCATGGCAGCATGTATTTTTATGTTTGGTATGTTTTACTCCATCGTAGTAAACTTCCAGCATGTCGTGAAAGATGTGGAGTCCAGCGTGGCTATTACCGTATTTTTCGATGAGGGAACCACACAGGATCAGATCGATGAGATCGGTCAGAAGATCGCAATGCGGCCCGAAGTATCAAGTTTTAACTATGTATCAGCAGATGAAGCATGGGAAGAGTACAAACTGGAATACTTTGACGGAGATGAAGCCGCAGCAGCAAGCTTTGGTTCCGATAACCCATTGTCTGACAAGGCAAACTATGAGATTTACATGGAAGATATTTCACAGCAGAGCAGTCTGGTATCTTACCTGGAAGGACAGGATCATGTCAGCAAAGTACGTCAGTCTGAGATGGTTGCAAATACACTGACTGATTTTAACAGACTGGTAAGTATTGTATCTGCAGTTATCATTGTGATTCTGATCTGTGTTGCTGTCTTCCTGATCAGCAATACGGTTCGTACCGGTATCGCGGTCCGAAAAGAAGAGATCGGTATTATGAAAATGATCGGAGCGACGGACTTCTTCGTCCGGGCACCATTTATTGTCGAGGGTATTCTGATCGGAGCAATTGGAGCAATCATCCCATTGTGCATTCTGTATGCGATGTATGGAAAGATCATTGCTTATGTGGCAAACCGCTTCGGATTTTTGAATAACCTGCTGACTTTCCTTCCGGCACAGTCAGTATTCCAGATTCTGGTTCCGGTGGGACTGGTTCTCGGTATTGGTATCGGATACATAGGAAGCCGCGCAACGGTTCATAAACACATTAATGTATAGCGGTTACAATTGTTTTTTTATAAGATACAGCAGAAGAATATTTATAGGGAGATTTGATGATGAAGAAACAAATCAGGCAAATCACAGCATTGACACTGGCGGCGGCACTTCTTGCAATAACAGCAGAAAGTGGCGGCGCTTCTGCTGCTTCCGGGAGTATTTCGGCGGTCCGTGAGCGAAAGAGCCAGCTGGAAAACGATCTGAAGGATGCACAGGCACTGATCAGCCAGCTGCAGGGACAGGAAGGAGACACAGAGGCGGCAATCAGTGAACTGGACAGTAAACTGACAGAGATTTCAGAGAATATAGATGATCTGGAGCAGCAGACAGAACAGAAAAATAAGGAGCTGGCAGATTCCGAGGAACAGCTTGCAGCCGCACAGGAAAGTGAAGCAGAACAGTATGAAAGTATGAAAGGGCGCATACGCTATATGTATCAGAACTCTGGAGTGAGTTATCTGGAAGCATTGCTGGAAGCCGGAAGTTTTGCAGAACTGTTGAAAAAAGTGGAGTACATGTCTTCACTGATGACTTATGACAGAGAAAAACTTGCGGAATATCAGGAACTGCAGGTGGAAATCCAGAATGCCGAAGAGACGATCAGACAGGATAAAGCAGACCTTGAGTCGCTTCAGAACCAGTTAGAAGATGAGCAGCAGGCAGTAAACCTGCTGATGGAGGAGAAGGAGCAGCAATTGTCGGGTATCCGACAGGGAATTTCCGAGGCAGAAGAAAGTGTGCAGGAATACGAGCAAAAGATTGAGGCGGAAAATGAGCTGATACAGGAGATGCTGGCAGCGGAAGAGGCAGCCAGAAAGGCAGAAGAAGCGAAAAAGCAGCAGGAAGAACAGAAACGCCAGGAAGAGCTGAAAAAACAGCAGGAAGCAGCAAATAGTAACAGTAGCAATAACAACAATAGTAATAGTAGTGCTTCTGACAGTGGTTCCGGCAGCAGTTCAGATTCCGGTTCTTCGAATGTGAACACAGATAATTCCTACACAGGTGGTGTGTTTACCTGGCCGTGTCCATCTAGCAGAAGGATCACAAGTGGATTCGGAAAGCGAAATTCGCCGACAGCCGGGGCATCCAGTTATCATCAGGGATATGATATCGGAGCTTCAGCGGGAGCAGCCATTGTGGCAGCAGCTGATGGTGTCGTGACCACCACCGGATACAGCAGCGTACTTGGAAATTATGTGATTTTAAGTCATGGCGGTGGATTGTTTACGATTTATGAACATTGTTCCTCTGTGCTTGTTTCCAAGGGACAGAGTGTAAGCCGTGGCGCTACCATTGCAAAGGTGGGAAGCACAGGAATTTCTACCGGCCCGCATTTACATTTCGGTGTACAGCTGAATGGAAAATATGTAGATCCGGGTAATTACCTGTAAAGAAGGAGTATTTAAACATGAATCAGGAGAAACAGGAAATTTTGACAGCAGACATGGAACGTACTTCTGTTACAGAAGCTGAGAGCCAACCGGAAGAGGGCGGAAAAAAAAGAAAAAAGAAAAAAAAGAGCGGATTTGGAAAAGGGTTTGCAGCCGGAGCAGTGGTGATGGCGGTTGTCTGTACATCATTGTTTGTGTTGACATCCGGTGTGCGCGGACTCTCTGCCGGATCCGGTGTGCTGGATAACAGTACAAAGACAAAAATCCAGTCACTGGCGCAGTTTATCCAGTCGAATTATTATGAGGATGTGGATACAGAGACACTTCAGGAAGGTCTGTATGCAGGTCTGTTTGAAAATCTGGATGTATATTCTCAGTATTATACGGCGGACGAAGCAAAGGAACTTTTCGAGACCAATGTATCTGGAACTTATTGCGGAATCGGAGCCAGCTTGCAGCAGGATGCGGAGACAAAGACGGTTACTGTTATGCATGTATATGACGGCTCTCCGGCGCAGGAGAACGGGCTGAAAGAAGGCGATGTGATCGTATCAGCAGATGATTATGACGCATCTTCTATGGATCTATCTGAATTTATCACACATGTCCGTGGAGAAGAAAATACGCAGGTGCATCTGGTGATCGCACGTTCCGGAGAATCTGAGAATCTGGAATTTGACATTACGAGAAAAAATCTGGTGCTTCCGACAGTTACCAGCCAGATGTTGAAAAACAATACCGGATACATACAGGTGACAGAGTTTACCGAGCATACAACAGAGCAGTTTGAGGAAGCACTGCAGACATTGCAGGATCAGGGAATGACTGCGCTGATCGTGGATCTGCGCTCCAATCCAGGTGGCATGCTGACGTCTGTGTGTGATATGCTGGATGATATTTTACCGAAAGGCCTGCTGGTGTATACCGAGGATCGGAGTGGAAACCGGGAGGATTATAATTCTACAGATGACAAGTCACTGGATCTTCCGCTGGCAGTTCTGGTTAATGGAAACAGCGCAAGCGCATCTGAAATTTTTGCTGGTGCTATTCAGGATCGAAAAGCAGGCACGATCGTAGGAACAACCACGTATGGAAAAGGTGTGGTACAGTCGATTTTGTCCCTGAAAGATGGCAGCGCATTCAAACTAACGACAAGCCGGTATTTTACACCGAACGGTACCTGTATCCAGGGAATTGGCATTACACCGGATGTGGAGTTGGACTATGAATTTACCGGTCCGGAAGATGCCACTTACAGTGTGGATTATGATAACCAGATTCAGAAGGCCTTGGAAATCTTGCAACAGCAGCAGTGATGTGATATGATAAAATGCAATGTTTAGAAACTAAGAAGTAAAATAGATAAGGAGATTATCAATATATGTGTGGAATTGTAGGCTATATTGGAGAACAGCAGGCAGCCCCGATCCTGCTTGCAGGTCTTGCAAAACTGGAGTACCGAGGCTATGATTCAGCCGGTATTTCTGTTCGTGATGAAGAGACCGGAAATATCGAGATCGTAAAAGCAAAAGGACGTCTTCGTACCCTGATCGAGAAGACAGATGAGGGACGTTCCGTAAAAGGAACCTGTGGTATCGGTCATACCCGTTGGGCAACACACGGAGAACCATCTGAGAACAATGCACATCCGCATTGCTCCGATGATAAAAATGTCGTTCTCGTACATAACGGTATTATCGAGAACTTCCAGGAACTGAAGGAAAAATTAGTAAAACGCGGTTATACTTTTTATTCTGAGACTGATACAGAAGTAGCAGTAAAATTAATTGACTATTATTACAAAAAAACAGCATCTCCGCTGACAGCAATTGCAACAGCAATGCTTCATATCAGAGGTTCTTATGCCTTCGGAGTACTCTTTAAAGATTACCCGGGAAAAGTTTTTGCAGCAAGAAAAGACAGTCCGCTGATCATTGGAAAAAATGCAGCCGGAGCCCTGATCGCATCTGACGTACCGGCCATTCTGGATCAGACACGTAATGTATATTACATTGGCAATATGGAAATTGCTGAGCTGACAAAAGATGAAATCCATTTCTACAATGCAGATGAAGAAGAAATCGAAAAAGAAATGGTTGAGATCAAATGGGATGCTGAGGCAGCAGAAAAAGGCGGTTATGAGCATTTCATGCTGAAAGAAATCCATGAGCAGCCAAAGGCAGTTCAGGATACAGTTGGAGCCTATGTAAAAGACAATGCCGTTGATTTCTCTGAGATCGGTCTGACGGATGAAGATCTGGCTGGCATTGAGCGTGTATACATTGTTGGCTGCGGTTCTGCTTATCATGTAGGCATGGCTGCAAAATATGTACTGGAAGATATGACACAGGTGCCGGTTGAGATTGATATCGCATCTGAGTTCCGTTACCGCAACCCGATCCTGGTGAAAAATTCACTGGTAGTGATCATTTCCCAGTCCGGAGAGACTGCAGACAGTCTGGCAGCACTTCGTCTGGCCAAAGAAAAAGGCGTGTCTGTTCTCGGTGTCGTAAACGTAGTAGGATCCAGCATTGCCCGTGAGAGTGATTACACCTTATATACTTATGCAGGACCGGAGATTTCCGTGGCAACTACAAAAGCGTACAGCACACAGCTGATCGCAATGTATCTGTTTGCAATGCGTCTGGCACAGGTGAAAGGCCTGCTCAGCGAAGAAGAATGTGCAGATATGATCGCAGAATTAAATTCACTGCCGGCTAAAATTCAGAAAATCCTGGATGACAAAGAGCGTATCCAGTGGTTTGCAAGCAAATATGCAAATGCAAAAGATATGTTCTTCCTTGGACGTGGTCTGGATTATGCCATCAGTCTGGAAGGCAGCCTGAAAATGAAAGAGATCAGTTACATTCACTCAGAGGCTTATGCAGCAGGTGAGTTAAAACATGGAACCATCAGTTTGATCGAGGACAATACACTGGTTGTTGGTGTATTAACTCAGAGTAATCTCTATGAGAAAACCATCAGCAACATGGTAGAGGTAAAGAGTCGTGGTGCATATCTGATGGGATTGACCACATATGGCAATTATGGTATTGAAGATACAGCAGATTTCTCTGTTTACGTGCCAAAGACAGATCCGCATTTTGCAACAAGCCTGGCTATTATTCCGTTACAGTTACTGGGATATTATGTCAGCGTAGCAAAAGGTCTGGATGTAGATAAACCGAGAAACCTTGCAAAATCTGTAACAGTAGAGTAAACAGATTTTAGAGAAGATTTGAATTAGAATAGTTCAGTAAGTCCGGGTACAAAAATATATGTATCCGGGCTTATTTTATGGTTGAAGGGGAAATAATCAGAGGGGGTGGCAGAAAAGCTATTTTGCATTGATATTGTGCATTTGTCGATGCTGAAAACTGACACTGGAAAATGTTCGAATTTTCAGAAAAATGCGTATAATTTCGAACTTTAATTTTTCGTGGAAAAAGCGTTGACAGAAATGGGTTTATCCTGTATATTATGTTTTGTGTTCAGCAAGAGCACAACAAAATAAGAAATGCGCGAGTGGCTCAGTTGGTGGAGCGCGACCTTGCCAAGGTCGAGGCCGCGGGTTCGAGTCCCGTCTCGCGCTCTTTTCATGCAAAGAGATATCCGAGAGGATATCTCTTTTTGCATGAAATGAGCCCTGACGGGCTCAAACAGGATTCAGAGAATCCTGTTCGAGGTCTCGGAGGACCTAAAGTCCTCCTCGGTCGGCGCTAACCATTGGTCCCCCGGACCAATAGCGCCGTCTCGCGCTCAATAAACTAAACGTTAAGAAAATATAAAAATGAGAATTCGTATTTTGTAGAAATAGCACATAGCTTATCTGCGGCAACTCAATAAGAAAGAGAAAAACCACTTTTAGCATCTAAACGGGCGTCTTAGCCCGTGTGATGTCTAAAAGTGGTTTTTTGATTCATTATGTAAATTGTTGCCACTTCACATCTTCGCTAATTTTATTGGGGCTTTTTTCGAAGCAGTACGTGTTCCATCAGGAGCGCCACGATCAGTCCCATGATCAGTCCGTTGGACACGATATAACGAAGCATCTGAGGCAGTGTCATAAAAGCTTCTGCGCTCAGGAACATAATACCTCCACCAATCATGAAAGAAATTCCGATAATAAATCCTTCGCGGTTTGTGAGCTCTACTTTTTTAAA
Organism: Lachnospiraceae bacterium; assembly: GCA_963617435.1. Taxonomy (GTDB): domain Bacteria; phylum Bacillota; class Clostridia; order Lachnospirales; family Lachnospiraceae; genus Eubacterium_I. The sequence continues at coordinate 32,660 of CAVEOS010000018.1, read as the reverse complement.
TTCCTGAATACCCTGTTGAAGCATCATGGCAAAGACGATCATCATGGCGGAGTATCCGACTGCCGGTGGAATGGCTGCAAAGAATGTACAGATCGGAGCAATGACGCCAAGAAGCATCATAAACAGTCCGCCGATGATGAATGGTCCCCTTGCTGCAACACGGGTTAATTTGGTTGTACTCGGTGCAGAAGCAAATGGAACGAATCCGGTTACTGGAAATACACCGCAGAGGATAGCAGTACATCCAAAAAGAACGGTACTTCTTTTTACCTGACTTTGCGTGTTCTCTATTTCAAGTAATTCTGACATGCCGTTCAGGCTGGTTGCAAAATTGGAAAACAGCATAAATTCACCGATCAGACAGGTGATGATCACACTTGGATCAACGGTAGGGGTTCCCCATGCAAATGGCTGTGGAACTGCGATAAAACCGTTGCCGGAGGAAATAAAGTCTGGTGAAATGCCAAGTGCATAGGCCAGAATCCATCCGCATACGACACCGATCAGTGTGGCGATGGACTGCAAAAATCCCTTTGCCTTCAAATTGATTATCAGAATAACAGCGGTCGTGATTACAAACACAAGCAGGAATTTCGGCTGAATGGTTTGATAACCGGAAGAAATACCAGTTGCGCCCTTGATGACCGTTGCACTCATCTGCATAACCATCAGAATCAGGAAAGTTCCGTTTACAATTGGTGTAAATACTTTTAAAATTTTATCTACAAGTCCGGTCATTGCGATGATGATGACCATAACACCTGCAATGATCATTCCAAGTTCCATGTTTGTTCTCAAAACAGCCAGATCCTGTCCAAAAGAGGTACATGTCTCTGCCAGAATAATAAGAAGGCCCATCCAGAGGCCGGCGGGACCGTCGATGATCGGATAGCGGTGGCCGAGTACCGCCTGCAGAATAGAGATTCCTCCGCTGAGTAAGAAGGTTCGCTGTAGCATTTGTGCAATTTCTGCCTGATCCAGTCCGAGATAAGCTCCGATGATAACCGGCATAATGGCACTTCCGGCCAGAAAGTAGACCAGATACTGCACGCCATAAATGACGGATTGTCCGGCGGGAACTTTATCTTCAAGATCATAGAGCATACCATGTTTGTTTATTGTGGTATTAGATTGTTCCTGTTTCATAACGTTTTTCTCCTTTACACTGGTATACCACAAGTATACGTTTTTAAACCGGAAAATACAATACAAACCTTTTGGTTACCACATAGATGAGTCAGTCTTTTGAGTTTGGCCAACGTATCTGCTTTATGCCTTATTCGGGCGTTCATGTAGGTTACTTTTTGTTTGACAATTTATTTTGCATCCCTTATAGTGTTTAGGGTAACAAGTTGGCTCACGGTGAGCTTGTTATATTATAAAGTAAGAAATCGGATGTCATCTCAGTTTGAGTCGAGATTGTCATTTCGATAGATGACTTCGTTTGACAAGTAAAATCAAATTATTTCAAGGAGGAAACAACAATGATTTCAACACCTTCCGCATGTATCGTTGCTGATAAGGAGAAAGTTGCAAAAGCAGTCCTGATGCCAGGAGATCCACTGCGTGCAAAATATATCGCAGAAAAATATCTGGAGAATCCGGAGTTATTTAATACGGTTCGTAATATGTACGGATACACAGGTACATACAAAGGAAAACGTATTTCCGTTATGGGAAGCGGCATGGGTATCCCATCCATGACATTATACGCACATGAGCTGTACAACTTCTTTGATGTAGATTCCATCATCCGTGTAGGTTCCGCAGGAGCACTTCGTGATGACATGAAAGTACGTGACGCTGTTATCGCTATGAGCGCATCTACAAACTCCAAATTTGATGTACAGTATGGTTTCCCGGGAACACTTGCTCCGACTGCTGACTTTGATCTTCTGAAAGATGCAGTTGATGTGTGCAACGAAAGAGAAGCAAGCGTAAAAGTCGGAAATGTATTCACAACAGATGTATTTTACAATGCAGATTCCAATATTCCGTCACTGTGTCGTGACCTTGGAATGCTCTGCGTAGAAATGGAGACAGCTGGAATTTACTGGGAAGCAGTAGCTTCTCATAAGAAAGCTTTAAGTATTTTGTCTATTTCTGATCATATGTTCCGTCATGAGGAACTGACTGCATTAGAGCGTCAGGAGTCCTTTGATGAGATGATCGAGATCGCACTTGAGACAGCTTGGAGAAGCCTGTAATAGCTTCTTTTGTGGTTAAGATTTAGGTTGTGAAAGCGCCAGTCATCAATCTTACCTCTGCGGCTAGCAATCGCTCGCCGAGGAAAGATTGCCTGACTGGCGCTTAATTTGCTTTTCACAATTTATATAAGTAACTTTTATCGCTTGCCAAGAAAAAATAGCCAGAGTCCTTTTAGTGTAGGCTGAGATAAACCACACTGCTTACCCTTACGTCGTGCCACGCATGCATACAGAGCGTTGAAATAATAGGCACTGTGTTGCATCAGCTCCATCGTGTGTGTCGGGTTCTTATACACGCCGGAACTCAGAAACAGTCCTTCGATATAGTTGCGTCGGTAAAATTCGATCACCAGTTGACAGATCTCATCCGGGGTAAAGGTGGCACGGCGGCAGTCGTTGTCGGAACGGCTCTGGCAGTAGCGGCAGTTATAGATACAGTCGTTGCTCAGCAGAATCTTCAGCAGGGAGATACATCTGCCGTCTCCGGCAAAACTGTGGCAGATGCCGGCGGCACAGGAATTGCCAAGAGATCCTTTTTTGCCACGGCGGTCTGTTCCGCTGGATGTGCAGGCCACATCGTATTTGGCTGCATCGGATAATATTTCCAGTTTTTCCTGTAAGGAAAGTGTTGTATGATAAACTTCCATCGGTTTGATACCTTCATTGCAATCAGAACATACGTTCGAATATAAACATAGCATAGCACGGGAAAAAGAAAAAATCAACTGGAAAAGAACTCATTTTTGAGGTGCCATATAGGAAAAGCAATATAATAAATAGTTAAAGTATAAATAAAAACATATAAGTATTATACAGATATATGTATTTGACTATGGGGGGGGGTAATGCTATAATTTGCTAAAAATTGATAGAAAACGAATAGACAAGACAACGAGGTCACAGCGAAAGCTGTGGCCTCTTTTGGTTTATGGAGGACGTAGTGCAAATGAAACAAAGGAAGAAAAAACAGAAATTCAATTTGTCATTAACGCCTGGAATTACATTTTTGGTTCTTTTGTTTGTGATTCCGGTCATCAATCTGCTGATGTACAGCTTTTTCCGAAGCGGTGGATCTGCCAAGGTAATCCGTGAATTTACACTGGAAAATTATCAGAGTTTCTTTACGGATGCATTTTATCTCGGTGTGCTGAGAGATACCTTTGTGATGGCGATTGGAATCAGCCTGATCACAGTTGTAATTTCTTATCCCGTTGCCTATTATCTGGCGCGGACAAAATCACCGATGCAGAAACTGGTATCCAGTATCGTATTTTTACCGTTGCTGGCCAGTGTCATCGTTACATCCTACGGATGGATGATCCTGCTTTCGGATGGCGGATTTATCAATTCACACCTGATTCAGATGGGAATCATCGATACACCGCTTCCACTCATGTATTCGAAGCTTGGTGTGTACATAGCCATGATTCAGGTAAACCTGCCCTACATGATCACATCCATTCGAAATGGTCTGGTATCCATTGATAAAAACGCAGAATCCGCAGCGAAAACACTGGGAGCCAATTCAGTGGTAACATTTTTTACCGTTACATTTCCACTCAGTCTTCCGGGTGTTTCCGCAGGCATCGTGCTTGTATTTGTGGATGTGCTCAGTTCTTTCTATCTGCCGGCATTGCTTGGAGGCGGAAAGATCAACACACTGGCGACGGTGATCCTGACCATGATGGAACGGACCATGAACTGGCCGCAGGCAGCTACGGTATCTGTCATACTTCTGGTATCCGCTACGCTGGTTATGTATCTGAATAACAGACTGATGGAAACGAAATTATTCTCCGGAGGAGGTAAGAAATAGTGAAAAAGAAGAAAATTACATTAGGCGGTGTTCTGTTGCGGATCGTAGTTGTACTGGTAGTGATTTATATCGTGGCACCGCTGGTGGTTATGGTAGGAACCTCTTTTACAAGCGGATCTCACATGCAGTTTCCGCCACAGGGATTTTCATTGAAATGGTATAAAGCGTTTTTTGAATCAAAGACATGGACGCGGCCGGCGGTTATGAGTGTGGAGCTTGCAGCGGCAACGACGGTGGGCTCGGTATTGCTTGGAAGCCTGTCAGCATATGGAATCGATAAATCACCGAGAAGAAATATGTGGATGTCCTTCTTTACATCACCGCTTATCGTACCGCAGATCATCACAGGTCTTTCCCTGCTGCAGTTAGTGAATGTACTTGGACTCACCAGAAACTTTACGATCATCTGGATCGGCCATGTGATCGTTACACTGCCATATGTAATCCGTACCATGTGTACGTCGTTCTATCGTTTTAATACCTCAATCGAGGAAGCGTCCCTGACACTGGGCGCAAATAAAGGACAGACATTTTTCCGGGTGGTTTTACCTTCCGTAAAATCCGGCGTGATATCATCCGCATTTTTCGCATTTATTTCATCATTCAGCAATCTGTCAGTGTCAGTATTCCTGACAACAGCAAGAAACAATACACTGACCATACAGATGTATTCAACTGCGAAATTCAATCCGGAACCGGTGCTTGCGGCAATTTGCAGCATGATCCTTGGAATAACGATCGTAGTAATGATCCTTGTGGAGAAATTTGCAGGAATGGAAAATATGATGTAGGAAAAAACAGGAGTATACAAAATGGAAAAGGATAAAGTACAGATAAAAAAATTGTCAAAATCATTTGGAGAAGTAACCGTATTAAAAGATATCAACCTGGATATTGAAAAGGGTGAATTTATTTCACTTCTGGGACCAAGCGGATGTGGTAAGACCACGATGCTGCGGATCATTGCAGGACTGCTGGATGCGGATACCGGTGAGATCATGGTGGAAGGAAACGATTATCAGAAAATACCGGTATATAAGAGATCTAACGGAATGGTATTTCAGAATTATGCGTTGTTTCCGCATATGACGGTTTATAAAAATGTGGAATATGGCTTGAAAATGCATAAAGTGCCAAAGGCTGAACGGCAGGAAAAAATCATGAAGGCACTGAAGATGGTTCATATGGATCAGTACGAAAAGAGATATCCGAAGGAACTCTCCGGCGGACAGCAGCAGCGTGTGGCACTGGCCCGTGCCTTGGTACTGAATCCGACGCTGCTGTTGCTGGATGAGCCATTATCCAATCTGGATGCGAAGCTGAGAAAAGAAATGCAGCTGGAAATCCGGAATATCCAGAAGAATCTGAACGTGACGACATTATTTGTCACCCATGATCAGGAAGAGGCACTGACCATGTCGGATCGGATCGCGGTCATGAATAAAGGTGTGATCGAACAGATCGGAACACCGGTGGAATTATACGAAAACCCAAAGACAGAATTCGTGGCATATTTTATCGGAAATACAAATCTCCTGAAAGGACAGGTGGAAGCCTGCGATGGAGCCACCTTACAGGTCAGAGTCGGGGATGATATGTTTAAGATCGAGAAAGAAAAACCGTGTGAACCGGGAGATGAGATTACGTTTTCCATCCGGCCGGAGAAGATCACCTTACACAGAATCCGGCATGAGGATCTGGTAAATGGAATCCCGGGAGTCATCAAGTCCCGTGTATATATGGGAACCGGTGTAAATTTTGTGGTTGGTCTGTCAGATGGTACAGATATCCGGATTTCACTGTCTGCATTGGACAAGGTGATCGACCTGCAGCAGGACGAACATGTCTATGTGGAGTGGAAGCCGGAAGATGCGCGAATTGTTGAATAATACGGATGGGGAGATGAGAACATGGCTTTGAAAAAAGATCAGTATATTGAGCGAGAACCATCGGAAAAACAACAGTTTTACTGGGTTGGGCTGCTCTATTTCCTGAATAAGACCTGTATCGAAAGACACGGAAAACTGGGAGAACGGGCAGTCAGAAAAGGAATCAGAAACTATGGTCAGGAGCGCGGGGAACGGATGCGGCGTTATACCGATTCACTTGGCGTGAAACCAACCTTAAAAAATATGTCAAAATACTACGACCTGATGGACGACCCGCGATTTGACGGCGGATGCGACGTCCTATGGGTAAGTCCGGAAGAAAAATGTTCCATTGTTCACCGGTGTCCGGATTTTGAGATGTGGGACTGTCTGCCGGATGGCAGAGCCATGGGGCGGATCTTCTGCGAGGAGGTTCATCACCGGATTTTCGGTGGATATGATCCGGCGATTCAGCTGAATCTGTGCGAGACCATGACACGGGGAGATGACTGCTGCCGCTTCTTCTACTTTTTCCGGGAGTGCAACCGGAATCCGTATGATCTTGATCCAAATGTCGAACAGCCATGGGATGATTTCAGAGGAAAACTGGTTCCGTCGATCCACACCATGTTCGGGCTGATGCTGATCCAGATGGGAAAGGTAATCCTGGACGAACTGGATGAAGAGACACTGCGGGAAGCATTGTATCGTTTTTCCTATCACAGAGGAGAACGCATGCGGGAACTTCATCGCCGGGAAGGCATGACGCAGAATCTGCAGTCACTGATTGAAGTGGGAGACCTTTATCTGGATGAGAGATATGCGTTTGAGCGGAAAGAAGTGAATGGTACAGAAGCGGAAATAAAAGTAAAACGATGTCCGTTGAAAGAGATGTTTGCAACCTATGGCGTGGATAAGATCCGGGAAATCTACTGTCAGGAATCTTACCGGGGATATGCAGAAGGGTATGGGCTATCAGCAGACTGTACGGTAAACTGTGACAACTGTCAGGGATGCAGCATCCAGATCATATGTAAGTAACACAAGCAGCAGAGGTGTCAGATATGAAACCGATCTTTGAGAAACAACAGTATAAAAAATGGAAACTTCCGTTGCAGTTAAGTGCAGATGTGGCCGGTGAGACCATTTGTTATCAGATGAATGAAATCCGGGAAAATCAGAATCGTAGCCAGGTGTACTGGCAGGATCTGACAGAAGGCGGGATTCATTGTATCGGAGATGGAAGCGGTCCCTGTATCAGCCCGGATGGAGCGAAGATCGCATTTGTAAGAGACAGAGCGATACATATCTGTCGGATCTGGGGAGAGAAAGAAGATATGGAAGTGGCTGTCTGCCAGGCAGGTGAGATCGCCTGGGATCCGGACAGCACACAGATTTGCTTTTGTGCCGGTGTGAAGGCGGATGCGGAACCGGAAGATTTCCCAAAGCTGTCGGCCGCAAAGTGGATAGACCGGACAAAGTTCAAAGAGGATGAGGTCGGGATCTTTGACGGAACGTACCGTCAGGTATTTACTTTTTCCACAGAAACACAGACTTTGCAGCAGTGCAGTTTTTCCAAAAGTGACAAGGCACATCCGTTTTTTGCAGGGAAACATAAAATTGTCTATACGGCGGTGCTGGAGCACACGGATGTATCAGATCAGGCATCCATCGTCGTGCAGAATCTGCAGACCCAGGAAAAGCAGATATTTGCGGGACCGGGCGGCCCCATCGAATCAGCCGTGTATCTGAAGGCGGAAGATGAGATCGCTGTTATCAGTCATGATAATACTTATTGGGAAGCCACGAATTATCAGCTATATGTGCTGAATATCGCATCGGGAAGCTGGCAGATGATCTCCAGAAACTGTGACCGCTCCGTTGCAAATGTGGTTTTGAATGATATTGGACTGAAGAGCCGCCGGTTTCATCTGGGACTTTCACAGGATGGAACACAGATTCTGGCGAAATGTACAGATGGTTATAAGACAGAACTGCTGGCCTTTTCGAAAAACCGGGAACCGGAAATCGTTATTTCCGGAGAACAGGTCATCACAGAAGCAGTCGGAGTAAAAGAGGGCATTGTGTATGTGGCAACGGATCCGCTTATCCCGGCAAAGCTGGTGCTGTGGGAGGAAAAGAAGCAGGAAGAACGGATCCTGTATCAGACCTGTACCGGAAAAGAATCCTTTGTCACACCGGTCAGATTTTCCTGGCGGGATGAAAAGGACCGGGAGATGGAAGCGCTTTATTATCCGGCTGCCGGAGAAACGAAAGGAATTGTTCTGGATATTCATGGAGGCCCGCATTACTGCCACGGCATTTGTTTTTCCTACGATGCGCAGCTGAGAGCCGCATATGGATATGCATCCCTGCTGTGCAACCCGGCGGGAAGCCAGGGAAGCGGCGAGGCACTTGCGCGGGAAAGCTACCATGACTGGGGCGGGAAAGATTTCAGGGATCTGATGGTATGCCGACAGGAAGCGGTACGGCGGTTCCGGCTTGCACAGCTGCCTTGGGCAGTGATGGGCGGCAGTTACGGCGGTTTCATGACAAACTGGATCATTGGACATACGGATGCATTTGCATGTGCGATATCAGAGCGGAGCACCTGCAACCGGTACAGTCAGGCGGGAACCAGTGACTGTGCATTCCGCTATGGCAAATTTGAATTTGACGGTTTTGCCTGGGAACATCCAGAACATTATATGGAACATTCCCCCATCAGCTATGTGAAACAGATCCATACACCGGTGCTGCTGATCCACGGAGATGCGGACATGAACTGTCCGATCTCCCAGAGTGAAGAGTTTTATTCGGCACTGCGGATGGAGCAGAAAGAAGTGTATCTGGCGATCATGCCGCAGGAATATCATTCCTTTGCGGCTGAGGGAAAACCGGCATGCAGAGATGACCGGTATAACCTGTGCATCTGGTGGCTGGACCGGTATATGAAAGAATGCAGAAAGAGGGACAGAGATGTTTGAGGAAATATTGAAATATGCAGAATCCTTTGGAGATAAAATCAGTGTCGTCGTCGAAGATCTGAAGAGCGGAGAACAGATCCGTGTGAACAGCAAAAAGAGATTTTCGGCAGCCAGTGTGATCAAGTATCCCATCATGTGGTGCTATATGCATGAAGTGGAAGCCGGAGCGCAGAGCCTGGAGGAGGTTTATCCGCTGCGCAGGGAAGACAAGGCGGGAACCACGGTACACGACAGCGGCGTTCTGCGGGAACTGCATGACAGCATCCCGCTGACCATGGAAGATTATCTGAAATTTATGATCGTGATCAGTGACGACACAGCAACCAACGTGATCATTCGAAAACTTGGAATGGAACATATCAACCAGCTCATGCGGGAGAAGCTTCAGTATCAGAGTACGGAGCTCGGAAGAGTCATGATGGACTATGAGGCACTGGAGAGAGGCCAGGACAATTTTATTACCGCAGAGGAAATGAACCGGTTGTCAGAGGACATCTGCAGAGGTGAACTTTTATCAGAAGAAAGCAATGCGCGGATGCTGAAGATTTTATGCGGACAGCGCTACAACAATACCATCAGCAGAGATTATCCGCTGGATGCGGTATTCGGACACAAAAGTGGTTCCATTGATCAGTACGAGATGGAACATGACTGCGGAATCCTGATGAAGGATGGAGAACCGGTGGCAACCATAAATGTTCTGACGCAGTCACTGGATGAGGCACCATCTGTCATGGCAAGGATCGGCATGATGGTATACAACACATATTTTCAGTAATCCCTGTTCCGGCAGTCTGATCTGTCCGGAACGGATTATATAAACACTGTGAGAGGAGAAAAAAGAGATGAAAAAGAATTTGTATCGAGTAGCAGCGCTACTGATGGCAGGAGCAATGATGGGTTCACTTGCCGCATGCGGAGGAAAGGACACAGCCTCCAATGACAGCACAGGAGATTCCGGAAGTGCACAGAAGGAGGAGAGCTCTTCTGATCTGGAAGATGTAGATACCTTATATGTAGGTACTTATGGCGGATCCTGGCAGGAGTATTTCGAATATGTGGCAGAACAGTTCACAGAGAAATACGGTGTGGATGTCGTATTTGACAGTTCCTATGATCATACAAAACGTGTGGCAGAGGGCGCAAATCCAAGTGTAGATGTGTGTCTGGAAGATGATATCTATATGGCACAGAGTGATGCGACAGAATGGTATCAGACACTTGATATGGGCAAGATACCAAATTCTTCTGAATTATATGACGAAGCATTTGATCCGTCAGGTGTCGGCCTTGTATTGAACTGGGGGCGTTTCGGTATCTGTTATCGTACAGATCTGGTGGAGACTGCACCGACATCCTGGGCTGATCTGTGGAATGATGAATATGCAGGAAAAATTGCAATCTTCGATATCCCGAATACAGGCGGCGCACAGTTCTTTATTCAGGCAAATACAATGAACGGCGGAACTTATGAAGATGCAACTCCGGGCTGGGATGCGTTCAAGAAACTTGCACCGAATGTAAAATCCGTTGTAACATCCAGCTCTGATCTGATGAACCTGCTGACAACCGGTGAGGTAGCCGTTGCACCGTTCTGGGATGGCCGTGTAAAATCCCTGCAGAACGATGGCGTTCCGGTAGAATTTGTGACACCGGAAGAGGGCGCATATGCGACCATTACAGGTATGACGATCCCGACCAACGCAGCAGCTCCGAACCTTGCTTATGAGTTCATGAACATGTGCTTTGACAGTGAGAATCAGGCAAAGATGACAGAACTGACAGGTTATGGTCCGGTAAACAAAAATACCGTATTGGATGATGAGACAGCAGCAAATGTAGTATATGGCGCTGATCAGGTTAAATCACTGATCTTTGCAGACTGGAAATCCCTGGAGAAAGTAGACGAAGAGTGGATTGAGACATTCCAGAAAGAGATCACACCGCTGATCGGTAAATAATAGGAATCAGAAATAAAAAGAACAGGCGGCAGCAGCGTCGATATAACGGCCGGACTGTTGCCTGTCCTTTGTGGTTAAAACAACAAAGACTGCTGTATACCATACCGGAGGGAGAGAGATAAGACATGTACAATATACGGGAAGTGAAACTTCAGAACCAGCAGGATTGTTTTTCCTATCTTTATTTGTTCCTGGCAAAAGAATGTATGGCATGTTTTGGCAGGAAAGGGGAAGAAATCATCCGGCCTGCCATAAGAAACTATGGATACAGCCTGGGTTCACAGGCGAAGGAAAGACTGCAGAAGAAAGGAAAACGGGCAAATCTTAAGACTCTTGTGGAGGAGGGCTCAGATACATTTACGGACCCGAGATTCTGTTTTCATCCACTGTGTGGCACAGAGCAGGTGTTTCAGCTGGAGACATATATCTGTCCCATGGCGCTGATCTGGAAAAAAGAAGAGGCAGAGCACATCGGAACCTGTTTCTGCGAGGAATACTACGCCGGATATTTTGCCGGATACAGTGAGGATGCGGCACAGACAAACGTATCAAAAATGCTGACTTCGGATACCGACTGCCATTGCCGGCATTCTGTTTATTATCGCCCGGCAAATGTCAGAAAAGAAGACCGGGAGCAGATTTTTACCATGGATGAACGTTCCGTAACCCTTCAGGCGGAGTGGAAGCGTCCTTATGCGAAGCCCCAGGAACGTGGCATGGAGCACAGGTGTCTCCTTCTGATTGGGAGTATCTATGAGGAAGCGCAGAAACAGAAAGGAGAAGCGGGAATCCGGGCGGTTGCATATGGGATCCGCAGATATGCAAGATTTCTGGGGATTTGGATGAAACTCCAGGCACATACCTCGGAATGGCCGGCCAATGACGGATTTCTGGAGATCAGCCTTCCGTTTCCGCTTCATGCAGATGTGCTGCAGCAGGCATGTGAGGATGAGATCAGCCGGATGCTGCAGAAGAATTTTTACCCGGAGTTTATGAAACAGTATAAAGAGCAGGTGAAAGAGTGAAAATAGAAAATTGTACGTTTGAAAATATGAAAGAATATATCGCCATGGAGCCCTATTCGGAAATTGATATTCAGGCGGATCATTTACAGGACTGTTACACGCTGATGTATGGATTCCTGGGAAAGGCACTCATGGAGCAGTGCGGCGTGGATGGTGATGCGGCTCTGCGTGAAGCGACACGACGGTATGGAAGAGACCGTGGGATCAAAGACAGAGACAGGCATCTGGCTGCGGGATGTAAGGTAAATATGTACAGCAATTTTAATATCGGAGGCGGACTTCCGGGAAATAAACGTACAAGCTCCTACCGTTTTAAATCCACACCGCAGCAGCATGTCAGCCATGTCCTGACCTGCCCCATGGCCGATATATGGGATGCTTACGGCATGATGGAAATCGGAAGGATCTACTGTGAAGAATTTCACTATGCCTACTACAATTCCTATGGGTTTGGAAAAACAAAAGTGTATCTGGGCTCTACGCTGACGGAGCGTGGTGCGCAATATTGCAATTTTAATGTGATACTGCGGCCTGCGGATCTGCCGGAAGAGATCCGGGGGAAATGTTTTGAGGAATATGACAAAGAGAACACACAGCCGGATCTGTCCGGTTTTGTGAAGGAGAATGCACAGGAGGGATACCGGTACCTGTATCTGCGACTGTACTATTACATTCTGGAATGTGCCTGTGAACAGCTGGGAGAGCGCGGACGCGGAAGCGTGGCAGCAGGACTTCGCAAAATGGCGGAAAGCATGGCGGTCTATCTGGAAAAATCCTGTGAAAAAGAAGGAAAGACGATGGATCAGAGCTATGTCGAATTAAACTATCCGGTGCTGCTGGATACACAGAAAGAGGTACACTGGCAGGAATATTCCGGGTGGGAGGCAAGAGAACTGCTTCAGTGGGAATTTTGCGACAACCTGGAAAAATACCTGAAGATAGAAAAATGTTGAAAAACAGGTTTGAATTTGGAGAAAGATAACACGATGAAAATATATATTTTGCAGCCTTTGCATGAGGCCGGTATCGAATGGCTGAAGGAACGGGCAGAGGTTATAGAATACGATGATCCCCGGGTGGAACACTGGCAGGAAGATGCGGACGGAATCGTGATACGCGGGATGAAGATGCCGGAAGAGGCGATGAAAAAGGCAAAGAAGCTCAGGGTAATCTCAAAGCATGGGATCGGAACAGATGCCATCGATCTGGAGGCGGCACAACGGCTGGGGATTGCTGTTACGAATACACCAACGGGAAATGTCCAGTCCGTGGCAGAACAGGCAGTTGCTCTGATGCTGGCGGTCAGCAGACGGATCTGTGAGGCGCATCAGCGGCTGAAACAGGGGGATCTGAACGTGGGGATGGTTCCCATGGATGATCCTTCCATCGGATGTGAATTATTCGGAAAGACCGTCGGCCTGCTGGGAATGGGAAGGATTGCCATAGCCACCGGCGAAATCCTGCATAAAGGATTTCATATGAACGTGAAAGCGTATGCGCCGGATGTCAGACTGCGGCGCTGGGCAGCGGCGGATTATTCCATAGAAGCGTGTGAGGATCTGAAGGAAATGGTGAAGGAATGTGATTTCATCAGCTGTCATCTGCCGATGAAAGAGCAGAACCGAAATCTGGTCAATGCGGAGGTGCTGGCCTGCTGTAAGCCGAATGCCATCATCGTAAATACCGGAAGAGGCGGTGTCATTGATGAAGATGCCCTTTATCAGGCATTAAAGACAGGAAAAATACAGGGTGCCGGTCTGGATGTGTTTGTGGAAGAACCGGTTCCGCCGACGCATCCGCTGTTTGAAATGGAAAATTTTGTGGCGTCTCCGCATAATGGTGCCAACACGACAGACGCTTTGCGGCAGACAAGCATGGCGTCCTGTGAAAATGTTTATCATTATCTGACGGGAAAACCGGTAAATGCAATTGTGGTAGAAGGAAGAAGAGAAAATGCTGACAAATAGGATGAACAGAGTGCAGATGTCAAAGACAATGGCATTTACCGCCAAGGCAAATGCACTGAAAGCAGAAGGAATATCCGTGATGGATTTCAGCGTGGGAGAGCCTGATTTTGATACGCCGGAGCATATCTGTAAGGCGGCGGTTCAGGCACTGCGTGATGGTCATACACGTTATACACCTGTAAATGGAATTACAGCGTTAAGAAAAGCAATTTCAGAAAAACTGGAAAAAGAGAATGGTATTTTGTATACACCGGATCAGATCTGTGTGGGAACCGGTGCAAAACAGCCGCTGTTCAATGCGCTGTTTGCAATCTGTGAAGGGGGAGAGGAAGTTATTGTCCCGACACCGTGCTGGGTCAGTTATGAGGAAATGATCAAGCTGTGCGGTGCGACACCGGTACTGGTACCTTCCTGTGCCGAAAAAGGATTTTCCCTAGATCTTCAGGCAGTGGAAGCAGCTGTGACAGAACACACAAAAGCCATTATCATCAATACACCGAACAACCCCACCGGTGCGGTCTACACAGAAGAAGAACTGCGTGGTCTTGCGCTGCTGGCGGATAAATATCAGTTCTATATCGTTTCGGATGAGGTATATGAAAAACTGGTGTACGAGGGAACACAGCATGTATCGGTGGCTGCAGTTGCTAGGGATGCAAAAAAATGGTGCATTACCGTAAATGGATTTTCAAAATCCTTTGCCATGACCGGCTGGCGGTGTGGTTATGTAGCTGCAGCGGATGAAGTGATCGCGGCGGTAAAAGCCATTCAGAGCCATACGACAAGCTCCAGCAATTCCATCACACAATATGCGGCGCTGGAAGCGCTGCAGGATTCGCAGCAATGTGTAGAAGAGATGCGGCTGGCCTGCGAGGAGCGAAGAAACTACATCCTGTCACAGGTGGAAACCATGCCCTATGTGCATTGTACAAATGCAAAAGGTGCGTTTTACCTGATGTTTGATATTTCGGAACTCATTGGAAAGCATTACGGAGAAATACCGATGGATTCCACAGACCGGGTGGCAGAACTTTTTCTGACACAGGCGCATGTGGCAATGGTGTCCGGTGCGGCATTTCGCGCGGAAGGTTATCTGCGGATGTGCTATGCGGCATCCATGGATGAGATCCGTGAGGGAATGGACCGGCTGAGAAAATTTATGGAGAATGTGAGATAAATGCCAGAGAAAAAGAAAGTTTATTTGAGTGAATTCATTCATCCGGAGGCCAGAAAAGTTCTGGAGACCTATGCGGACATTGTGAGTGACTGGGATGCGATCGACACGGTGGAAGGACTGATCAACCGCAATCTTGTAAAAATAGATAATGCCGTGCTGGACCGGGCGAAAAAACTGAAGGTCATCGGCATCCACGGAACCGGTAAGGATGGTGTGGATCTGGATGCGGCAGAAGCACACGGAGTAGAGGTGTTTTCAACACCGGGGATCAATGCCCGTTCCGTTGCCGAATTAAATGTGGCGCTGGTATTAAATTTGTACCGGAAGATCCAGCAGGCACAGGAACAGATCTATCACAGCGAGAATACGAAACAGCTGCAGAGTAAGCTCCGGGGACATGAACTGTATGGGAAAACGGTGGGGATCATCGGCATGGGAAATATCGGAACCCTGTCGGCGGCGATTTTTCAGCATGGATTTGGCTGTAAGGTGATCGCTTGGTCACGGTCACTGACGAAAGAAAAAGCAGCTGAGCTTGGAATAGAAGCAGTCCCGCAGATGGAGGATGTATTAAAGCAGGCTGATATCATTCTGTTAGCACTTGCCAGCACACCGGAAACATATCATATGATCGGAGCGCAGGAATTTGCCTGCTGCAAAAATACGGCCGTTTTTATCAACACGGCAAGAGGAAAGATCGTGGATGAAGCAAGTCTGTATGGGGCACTTACCGAAGGACAGATCGCCGGTGCAGCCTGTGATGTGTTTGAACAGGAGCCTGTGAGCAGGGAGAATCCACTGCTTTCACTGGAAAATTTTGTTGCCACGCCGCATCTTGGAGCCAATACCGAGGAAGCATTGTACCGGGTAGGCATGGAAGTGGTGACCGGAGTCCTGCAGCGGCTGGGAGTACCTTATCGTTAGTCAAAGGTACGGATTTTCTGGGAAGCATGGATAAATGAGCGCATGGCATTGGTTACCTGACGGTTTTTGCGGTAGGCGATGAAGACGTCTCTGCGGGTCAGATCCGGCTGTGCTGTCCGGATCTTGAAATAATAGAGCGGAGCGTTTACATGTCCGTGCCGCACCAGGGTATCCGTGATCAGTGTAATGCCAAGTCCGGTTGAAGCGACATGGAAAGCAGTCATCAACTGGTTCAGGTGAATGGAATTGCGGGGAGAAAATCCTGCTTCCTGACAGAGATCCAGTGCTCTGTCGTGAAGATCATGACCGGATTTTAAAAGGATAAAAGGCTCTTCGGAAAAGAGCGCAAGATCTGCGGCCGGAGTGGAAGGCAGCAGATGTTTTCCGGAAATGATATCCCGGACAGAGAGTGCCATGGGCAGGAGATTGCTTTTGTGTATGCATTGGGAATCTTTCGGAACCGCCAGCAGGATATTCTCCTGAAACAGAGGTTCGGCATGAAAGGTTTCTTCTTCATAATTTCCACCGTCGATGATCAGGTCGATCTCATCTTTTTGTGCTTCTTCATAGAGAAGCAGGGAGTCAGCTTCCACAAAGTTCAGATTGATCTTCGGGTACAGTTCGGAAAAGACACGAACAATGTGCGGAATGACGCAGGAAGAAAAAAGTGCGGAACCTGCGATGGTCAGATTGCCGGCTTCCAGGTTGGAGATATCATTGATGGCAGCGTTCAGATCATGTTCGATGGACAGAATTTTTTCCGCAGCTTTTATATAGACCTGCCCCTCTTCCGTGAGGGTAAGGTTGGCAGTGCTCCTGTCAAAAATTTTATATCCGAGAGAGGATTCGATCTTTTTGACGGTGGCACTCAGAGAGGGCTGGGAAATATACAGTTTTTTCGCAGCTTTGGAAAAACTTTTTTCTTTATATACTTCATAGATATATTTGTATTCGTGAATCATGACAGCTCCTTTACAAAAGACGAAACACCTGTTTTTGGAGCTAAGTATAACATAATGTTTTGTTCAGCGGAAGAGATGGTTTGAACAAAGGAAGGATGGATCAGAAATATGAGTTTATACAGTCAGAAATTTGCAAAAATGGGAATTGAAAACGCACCCGGTCAGGAGGGGGCACAGAAGCAGAAGGAACTGCCGGTCAGAGGAGAAAAGCTTCCGGGGATCCGGGTAGATTTTTCACACGGTGATGTGGATGCGCATGTGCCGGCCCCGGGCTGCATCGAGGCATTTGATGAGGGATACCACAAAGGTGGCAGCCAGGCATATACCGAATACCGGGGACACCGGGCGATCCGGAAAGATGTGGCAGATAAGGTTGCGGCATTCTCCGGGGCACAGATCGATGCGGACAAAAATATCATCCTGACACCGGGCACACAGGGCGCACTGTTTCTGGCAATGGGAGCGCTGGTGGAGCGCGGTGACCGTGTAGCCATCGTGGAGCCGGACTATTTTGCAAACCGGAAGCTGGTACACTTTTTTGAAGGCGAATTATATCCGATCCAAATGCACTATAAGGACGATCCGGAGAAATCCGGCATTAATCTGGAACAGTTGGAAAAGGCTTTTCAGGATGGGGTAAAACTGTTTCTGTTTTCCAATCCGAATAACCCCACCGGTGCGGTATATTCCTATGATGAGATCGTAAAGATTGCAAAGCTGGCAAAACAGTATGAGGCGGTACTGATCGTGGATGAACTGTATTCCCGCCAGGTATTTGATGGAAAACAGTATACCCACTTATGTGCGCAGAAGGTGATCACGGATAATATGGTGACCATCATGGGGCCGTCAAAGACAGAATCTTTATCCGGATTCCGTCTGGGTGTGGCATTCGGCAGTGAAGCAATCATCGCCCGGATGGAAAAATTACAGGCAATCGTATCGCTGCGGTGTGCTGGTTACTGTCAGGCTGTATTTCAGACCTGGTTTCGGGAGCCGGAAGGATTTATGGAACAGCGGATCGCGGAGCATCAGCGTATCCGGGATGATCTGTTGGTAGTGATAGCAGAAACGCCGGGTGTGGAAGCGAGGGTGACGGATGCCGGAAGCTACTTGTTTGTGGAACTGCCGGAGCTGGAAGTATCGATCACGGAATTTGCACAGATCGTCCGGGTGCTGGCAGATGTTACGATCACTCCGGGAACAGAATTCGGCCCACAGTTTACGCGGCATTTCCGGGTGAATTTTTCCCAGGAGCATGACGCGGCGGTGGATGCGATGAAGCGGATCATGGCAGTCGTGGAACGGTATCGGAAAGCATAAAAGAGTCAGGAGGCGGATGAGATGAAGATAGCATTTCTGGGATGTGGAAAGATAGGACATGCCATTTTAAAAGAAGCAATGGAGATGGATGCGGTTCAGGTGGTATTTGTACAGGATGTGATCGAACATCCGGATCTGGGAGAGATACCGCAGATTCGGGAATATGATGAGCAACTGTATCAGGAGACAGACCTGATCATTGAGTGTGCAACCGCCGGAGCGTTAAAGCAGAATCTGGACAATATTTTGAAAAACAGTGATCTGATGATGTTTTCTGCAACGGCTTTTGCGGACCGTGAGTTTGAGCAGAGTGCACACAGACTGTGTGAAAATTATAAACGCAGCATTTATCTGCCACACGGCGCGATCCTTGGTCTGGACGGTATTTTTGACGGACAGAAAGTATGGGACAGCGTGCAGATCAAAACAGTAAAAAATCCACCAAGTCTCGGGCGGGAAGACAAAGAGGTGACGGTGGTATACGAAGGTGATACCAGAGGAGCCTGCGCTGCCTACCCGAGAAATGTCAATGTGCATGCGGAGATCGCCATGGCAGGAATCGGATTTGACCGTACAAGATCCATGATCGTATCTGATCCGGCGGTGCATTCCAACACACATTATATTACGGTAAAAGGTGAAGGAATCAGTGTGACGATGGAGATTTCCAGTTTTACGACCGGCGGTGTGACCGGTGCATATACACCGGTATCAGCAGCGGGAAGTTTCCGGCGTATCGCAGAAAAGCGGTGTGGCATTAAGTTCGTATAGAGATCATGGAGTGAGATGGACATGAGTGAGATGAGGGAACGGGTAAAAGAGAACCTGATCAGGTTCTCGGCATATGGAAAAAATCCGGAGCGGGGAATCAGTCGGGTGTTTGGTTCCGATGCACTGAAAGAAGCATCAGAAGCAGTCTGCCGGTATTTTGAATCCTGTGGGATGAAAAGTTATATTGACCCGGTGGGAAATGTACACGGTATTTACCGGCCGTCAGAAACTACAGAAAAGGAGATCCTACTTGGCTCCCATCTGGATACGGTGCAGGAAGGCGGTATCTTTGACGGGCTGCTTGGCGTGGTTGCCGCTGCGGAGGCAGTGCGGCGGATCCGGGAAGAAAAACAGGTGCTGCCCTATGGACTGCATGTGATCGCAACCAATGGCGAAGAGGGCAATGAGCTGGGAGGTACTTTTGGAAGCCGGTGTCTGGCAGGACTTGTTGATACAGAGGATGCAGCGTTTCAGAAGAAAATGGAAGCCTTTGGATATACCGTGCAGGATGTAAAAGATGCGAAACTGGATTTTTCAAAGATCTGCTGTTATCTGGAATTACATATTGAGCAGGGGCAGACACTGGACCGGGAACAGGAGGATATCGGCATTGTCACGGGAATTGTGGGACTGCGCAGATATGAGATCGGTGTATATGGAGAGGCCAATCATTCCGGCACGACGATGATGGAATATCGGAAGGATGCGCTGGTGGCGGCATCGGAAATGATTCTGTGGGGAAATCAGCTGGTCCTGGAGATGGGAAGACAGCTGGTAGCGACTTTCAATAAAGTCAGGATCCATCCAAACGTGGATGCTGTGATCAGTGACGAAGTCCATATGACCATGGAGGTGCGGAATCTGGATGAAGCCTGGATCGATGCCTATGCGGCGTGTATGCAGAAGAAAATCTCAGCATATGAGCATGCGGATATGAAAGAGTTTATACGGAAAATGCCGGTGTGCTGCAAAGCGGAGATTATGCATGCGGTTCAGAAATCCTGTGAAAAGCTGAAACTGCGTTACCGGAAAATGTCAAGTGGAGCGACCCATGATGGCAATGCCATAGGAACAAAGGTACCCATCGGAATGATCTTTGTCCCAAGCAGAGACGGAATCAGCCATTCTCTGGATGAATGGACAGAATGGGAAGCTTGCGGAAACGGAGCCGAAGTGTTATACCATACCGTTTTGAACCTGAAGGAGGAACCGTTATGAAAATATTGATCATAAATCCGAATTCGGATGAACGAACCGATGAGATCATAAAAGAAAAAGTAAAGAAATTTGCACAGGCTCGCTGTGAAGTGGATGTGGTTCATCTGAAAAGCACACCGAAACTGATGCTGACCATGCTGGATGAAGCCGTTGCTCTGCCGGAACTGATGGAGATCGTCCGGCAGAGAAAAGCATATGACGCTTTTATCGATGCCTGCCATTCGGACCCGATGCTGGATGTGCTAAAAGAGCTTACAGACAAGCCGGTGGTTGGCATCGCGGAGGCGAGCATGAAGATCGCTTCCATGAACTGCAACGGATTTGCCGTGATCTCTCCCGGAGCAAAATCCATTCCGAGAAAATGGAGTCTGGCGAAAAAGTATGACTGTCTGGTGAAATACCGTGGAGCGGTCGTGTGTCCGCAGACAGACCCGGAAAGCCTGTATGCGGCGGCAAAGCAGGCAGTGGAACAGTATTATGTGGACGGGATCGTACTCGGATGCGCAAATTATGCCTGCGCCGATGCTTATATAGAACAAAAACTGGGGATCCCGGTTTTTGACGGGATCGCATGTGCAATGATCCTGGCAGCCGGACTGGTGGAATATCAGAAATATAAAACAGAAACAGCATGAGGAGGATGAAATATGTTGGATTTCATTTTAAAAAACGGAAAAACTTTTGTGGATGGCCGGTTTCAAAAAGTAAACGTCGGTGTGAAAGACGGAAAGATCGTCCTGATCTGCGATGACGACAATATGCCGGAGGCAAAGGAAATCATGAACATTGACGGACAGTATCTGATTCCGGGAACCATCGATACCCATATGCATGTCCGTGATCCTGGACATACAGAGCGTGGCAATTTTTATACAGAGACACTGGCAGCAGCGGCAGGCGGCGTGACAACGATCCTG
Organism: Lachnospiraceae bacterium; assembly: GCA_963617435.1. Taxonomy (GTDB): domain Bacteria; phylum Bacillota; class Clostridia; order Lachnospirales; family Lachnospiraceae; genus Eubacterium_I. The sequence goes on along the minus strand of CAVEOS010000018.1, from coordinate 11,537 downwards.
GAGCATCCCATCAGCATTCCGCCACAGTACAATGTGGAGATTCTGGAAAACAGGATCTGCCGGGCAGAAGAGCAGTGTGTGGTTGATTTTGCTTTTTATGGTGCTGCAGGCGCTGAATACGCAGAAGAGATCACACGTCTGGCTGCGGATGGCAGAATTGTTGCATTCAAGACGTTTTTACATGCTGCGCCGGAAGGTCGCGAAGCGGAATTCAAAGGGCTGACCATGGCGGATGATGCGGAGTTGTATAAAGGAATGACAGAACTGGCAAAGACCGGAAAAATTGCAGCGTTCCATGCGGAAAATAATGATATGATCGCAGCAAATATCAAGCATCTGCGGGAAGAAGGAAAAGTATCTGCAGAATATCACGGCATCAGCAGACCACCGATTGCTGAAATCACTTCCACTGAAAGAGTTCTGGGATTTGCAAAGGAGACCGGTGCGAGAGTGGAAATCGCCCACGTGTCCGTTCCGGAAGTCATGCAGATGTTAAAAGAGGCCAAGGAAAAGGGCATGGATGTCTACTGTGAGACCTGCCCGCATTATCTGTTCCTGACTGAGGATGATATGCTGAAATACGGTCCATTTGCAAAGTGTAATCCACCACTGAGAAGCAGAGAGATGTCTGACCGCTTATGGGATTACGTCAATGACGGAACCGTAGATTATATCGGATCCGACCACAGCCCGTTCTTATATGAAGAAAAAACAAGAGGTCTGGAAGATATTTTTGCAGCAAATGCCGGTTTCCCAGGGGTGGATCTGCGGCTTCCTCTGATGCTGGACGCTGTGCATGACGGAAAAGTGGCACTGGAGCGTGTGGTGGAACTGCTGTCCGTAAACCCGGCAAAATGCTTCGGCATCTATCCACAGAAAGGCGTGATCGCGGTAGGCAGTGATGCGGATTTTACCATATTTGATATGGATAAGAATACCATTGTGGATAAAGAAAAAAATTATTCCCATGCAAAAGACATTGCCCTTCCATACGATGGACGGAAGCTGAAAGGCCAGGTAACCTGCACCATCGTCAGAGGAAGAGTCCTTATGCGGGATGGAGTGGTGGATGAGTCCGCAAAAGCATATGGAAAACTGGTAAAACCGGTGAAATAAAAAAGGAAATTACATACTGTGTAAAAATAGGAAAATCCTCCCGGATTGCGCCTGAAAAGCCAGGTTGCAATTCCAGGGGGATTATTGCTTGCAATTATAAATCCAGTGTGTTATAATTCAAAAATGACTGTAAGTAGTTGAAGTATACCTTTTTCAAAGAAATTACACATGACTACATAGATATAAAGGAGGAAATTGTCAATGAGCGTACAGGTGGAAAAGTTAGAAAAAAATACAGTAAAGCTTACCATTGAAGTTGCAGCAGAAGAACTGGAGAAAGCACTTCAGGAAGCATATAACAAACAGAAAAAAAATATCAGCATGCCAGGATTCCGTAAAGGAAAAGTTCCGAGAGCTATGGTAGAGAAAATGTATGGCGCAGGCGTATTTTATGAAGACGCAGCATATGCATTGATCCCGCAGGCCTATGCTGATGCAGCAAAAGAGTGTGGAGAGGATATCGTATCCAGACCGGTTATTGATGTTACTCAGATCGAGAAAGGCAAACCGTTCATCTTCACAGCAGAAGTTGCTACAAAACCGGAAGTAACACTTGGAAAATACATCGGTGTAACAGTTACGAAAGTAGACGGAACTGTAACAGACGAAGATGTAACAGTAGCAATCGACAGAGAGCGTGAGAAAAATGCAAGAACAATCAACGTTGAAGATCGCGCGATCGAGAACGGCGATACAGCAGTGATCGATTTTGAAGGATTTGTAGACGGTGTTGCATTTGAAGGCGGAAAAGGCGAGAACCACTCCTTAGAGATTGGTTCCGGAAGCTTCATCCCAGGATTTGAAGATCAGCTGATCGGTAAAAACGCTGGTGATGATGTAGACGTAAACGTTACATTCCCAGAAGAGTATCATGCAGAAGACCTCGCGGGAAAAGAAGCTACATTCAAAGTTAAAATCCATGAGATCAAAGCAAAAGAGATTCCGGAGCTTGATGATGAGTTCGTTCAGGATGTATCTGAGTTCGATACTGTTGATGAGTACAAAGCTGATGTAAAAACGAAATTAGAAGAGCAGAAACAGAACGAGATCAAACGTGCATACCAGGATGAAGCAATCGATAAGATTGTAGACAAATCCACAATGGAACTTCCGGATGCAATGATCGATACACAGTGCGAGAACATGCTCAACCAGTTTGCACAGCAGATGGCACAGCAGGGTCTGTCCATGGATCAGTACCTTCAGTTCTCCGGTCTGACACTGGATCAGTTAAAAGAGCAGGTTCGTCCGGACGCGATCACACGTATCAAGAGCAGCCTTGTTCTTGACCAGATCGTAAAAGAAGAGAACATTGAGATCACAGATGCAGATGTAGATGCTGAGATCGAGAAAATGGCTAAAATGTACAACATGGAAGCTGACAAGCTCAAAGAGTACATGGGCGAGGATGAGAAAGAGAACATGAAACAGGATTTGGCAGTTCAGAAAGCAGTTGAGCTGATCACAGAATCTGTAAAACCTCGTGCAAAAGCAAAAACAAAAAAAGAGAAAGAAGCTGAAGCAGCAGAGGCAGAGACAGCTGAATAATTCTCTGACAGAGCAGGAAGATTAAGCCCTGTATTATAAAGTGAATAATACAAAAGCAGATCGTGCCGGCGAGGCCGGTCTGCTTTTCATGTTTAATAGGAGGTAGCAATATGAGTTTAGTACCTTACGTCGTTGAGCAGACAAGCAGAGGCGAGCGGAATTATGATATTTATTCCAGACTGTTAAAAGATAGAATCATTTTCCTGGGAGAAGAAGTAAATGAGACGACAGCAAGTCTGATCGTAGCGCAGCTTCTGTTCCTTGAGTCTGAAGATCCGGGCAAAGATATTCAGTTATATATCAATTCTCCGGGTGGCGTTGTTTCCTGTGGTCTGGCTATTTATGATACGATGCAGTACATCAAATGCGATGTTTCCACAATCTGTATCGGAATGGCAGCAAGCATGGGAGCCTTCTTACTGGCAGGTGGAACAAAAGGAAAACGTTACGCACTTCCGAATGCTGAGATCATGATCCATCAGCCGTCCGGCGGAGCAAAAGGACAGGCTACTGATATTCAGATCGTAGCAGAGAACATCCTGAAGACAAAAGAACGTTTAAACCGTATTTTATCTGAAAATACAGGCCAGCCTTACGAAGTAGTAGCTGCAGATACTGAGCGTGATAATTATATGACTGCAGAAGAAGCAAAAGCTTACGGTTTGATTGATGCCGTAATCACAAACAGACAGTAAAATGTAGCGTGGGAGTAAGATTAAATGGCAGGAAGAATAAATCAGGGCGATAAAATACGTTGCTCTTTTTGTAATAAAACCCAGGATCAGGTACACAAACTGATCGCGGGACCGGCAGGTATCTATATCTGTGATGAGTGTATCGAGACCTGCAACGAGATTCTGGAAGAAGAAATGCAGGATTACGAAGAAAATGACAGCATGGATATTAATCTGCTGACACCGGAAGAAATCAAGGCATTTCTGGATGACTATGTCATTGGACAGGATGAGGCAAAGAAAGTATTATCCGTAGCGGTATACAATCATTACAAACGAATTCTGGCAGAGCCGGATCTGGATGTAGAACTGCAGAAAAGTAATATTCTGATGCTTGGACCGACAGGTTCCGGTAAGACATTGCTGGCGCAGACACTGGCAAAAATCCTGAATGTACCGTTTGCGATTGCAGATGCGACCACATTGACAGAAGCCGGATATGTCGGTGAAGATGTGGAAAATATTCTGTTGAAGATCATTCAGGCTGCAGATTATGATGTGGCCAAAGCAGAATACGGTATCATTTATATTGATGAGATCGATAAGATTACACGTAAATCAGAAAATGCATCTATCACAAGAGATGTTTCCGGTGAAGGTGTACAGCAGGCACTGTTAAAAATTTTGGAAGGAACCGTTGCGTCTGTTCCACCACAGGGTGGCAGAAAGCATCCGCAGCAGGAACTGATCCCGATCGATACCACCAACATTCTGTTTATCTGTGGTGGTGCCTTCGAGGGAATCGACCGTATTATCGAAAACCGTATGGATCGTGGTTCCATCGGATTTAATGCAGAACTGGCAGGAGAGAACGAGAAAAATATCAGTGAACTTCTGAAAGATGCGCTTCCGCAGGATTTTGTAAAATTCGGTATGATTCCGGAATTTATGGGACGTGTGCCGATCACAGTTTCCTTGGAAGCACTGGAGCGTGAGGATCTGATCCGCATCTTAAAAGAGCCGAAAAACTCTTTGTTAAAACAGTATCAGAAACTGTTCTCCTTAGACGAGGTAGAGCTTGTTTTTGAGGATGATGCTTTGGATGCAGTGGCAGATCTGACCATCAACCGTAAGACAGGTGCGCGTGGTCTGCGTGCCATTATGGAAAATGTCATGATGGATCTGATGTATCGGATTCCATCTGATAAAAACATTAAAAAATGCACGATTACAAAAGATATGGTAGAGGGAAAAGGAGAAGCAATCCTCGAGTATCGTAATAATGCAATTGAAACTGAGAAATAAAAAGAGGGAAATACAGCTAAAAAGTGTTTTCCGTTTTGCAAGGGCGGGGTCAGATATATGGCGCCGCCCCTTGTAGCATTTCATTATGGCGCGTAAAAAGAAAAGAGATGTGCCAGATATGAAAATGATTGGAATGTAACAAAGACTTTTGGGAAAGTATGGAAATAGAGAGGAACAACATGGGTGAAATTTTGAAAGAATTACCAGTCGTGATCCTGCGAGGCTCTGTGTTGCTGCCGGGTGTGGTATCTCATTTTGATATCAGTGCCCAGAAATCCATTCATGCAGTGGAAGCAGCCATGAATGGAGACAACTGCATTTTTCTGGTAACGCAGAAGGATATGCAGACTGAGCATGCGACACAGGATGATGTGTATGCAATCGGTGTCATTGCGGAGATCAAACAGATCGTCAAAATGCAGAATCATGTCGTGCGGGTAATCGTTGAGGCGAAAGAAAAAGCCGAGCTGGCTTATTTTATAGACAATGATGAATTGCTGAAAGCGCAGGTTGTGCTGGCAGAGGAAACCGAAGAAAAAGAAGTAGTTGCGCCGGAAGTAGAGGAAGCAATGCTGCGTGCATTGCAGGAAGAACTGCTGAAATATTGTGCTTCCAATCCGAAAATCGGAAAAGAATTGAAAAAGCAGGCAGATGGATTAAATGAACTGCATAGCTTTATCCGGATCGTGGCCGGAAACCTGCCGATCAGTTTTGAAAAACGGCAGAAATTATTAGAGACAGAATCCGTGACAGAGCAGTACGAAGCTCTGATGCAGATCCTGCTTTATGAGACAAACATCCTGGAGATCAAAAATGAACTGCAGGAAAAAGTAAAAGAGCGGGTGGATAAGAACCAGAAAGAGTATATTCTCCGGGAAGAAATGAAAGTTATCCGTGAGGAGCTTGGGGAGGACAATACTACCTCCGATATCAAGCAGTTTGAGGAAGCTCTGGAAAAACTGGAAGCAGATGAGTCTGTCAAAGAACGCATCCGAAAAGAAATCGCCCGTTTTAAAAATGTGGCAAATAGTCCGTCCGAGGGCAGCGTTGTGCGCGGTTATATCGAAACATTACTGGATCTTCCGTGGAATAAAAAATCAGAGGATAACACCGATTTAAAAAATGCAGAACAGATTTTAAATGATGATCACTATGGTCTGGAAAAAGTAAAAGAGCGTGTGCTGGAGTTTCTGGCAGTGCGTGGACTGACCAGAGGCGGCGAGAGCCCGATCATCTGTCTGGTGGGACCTCCAGGAACCGGTAAAACAAGTATTGCCCGGTCCGTTGCCCGTGCACTGGATAAAAAATATGTCCGCATTTGTCTGGGCGGCGTGAAAGATGAGGCAGAAATCCGTGGACACCGCCGTACTTATGTAGGTGCCATGCCGGGACGACTGATTCAGGGAATCCGTCAGGCCGGTGTGAAAAATCCACTGATGCTGCTGGATGAGATTGACAAAATGAGCAGTGATTACAAGGGCGATCCGTCCTCTGCGATGCTGGAAGTACTGGATTCCGAGCAGAATTCCAAGTTTATCGACCATTACGTGGATATGCCGGTGGATTTATCCGAAGTGCTGTTTATCGCGACAGCCAACGACGTACATACGATTCCGCGTCCGTTACTGGATCGTATGGAACTGATCGAAGTGTCCAGTTATACGGAAAATGAGAAAATGCATATCGCAAAAGAACATCTGCTGGAGAAACAGAAGGAGAAAAACGGTCTGGAGACAGAGCAGCTTACCATTACCGATGAGACAATGCATCAGATCATCAGCGGATACACCAGAGAAGCCGGAGTGCGTAATTTGGAGCGAAAACTGGGCGAGATCTGCAGAAAAGCAGCCAGAGAAATTTATGAAGGAAACTGTACTGCAGTACATGTGGAAAAGGATCAGCTGGAGCATTATCTTGGAAAAGAGCGTTTCCATGTGGACCGCATCAACGACCAGGATGAGATTGGTATCGTGCGTGGACTGGCGTGGACCAGCGTGGGTGGAGATACCCTTCAGATCGAAGTAAATGTGATGCCGGGAAAAGGTGAATTCAAACTGACCGGTCAGCTTGGCGATGTAATGAAAGAATCTGCACAGGCGGGCATCAGTTATATCCGTTCCGTAGGCGAGCAGTATGATATTCCGGAGGAGTTCTTTACAAAACATGATATTCACATCCATATTCCGGAGGGAGCGGTACCAAAAGACGGTCCATCTGCGGGTATCACTATGGCGACAGCAATGTTGTCTGCCATCACAAAGAAACCGGTGCGTGCGGATGTGGCGATGACCGGAGAAATCACACTGCGTGGCCGCGTGCTGCCAATTGGTGGTCTGAAGGAAAAACTGCTGGCAGCGAAGACGGCGGGAATCCGCACCGTATGCGTTCCGGCGCAGAATGAAGCGGACGTGGCAGAAATTTCTGAGGAGATCAAAGAAGGGCTGCAGATTTGTTACGTGAAAAAAATGGAAGATGTGCTGAAAATAGCAATGAATGGAGAAAACAATGATCATTAAAAATGTTTCACTGGAAACGGTATGTGGTTATACCAGTAAATTACCGAAAAACACGAAGCCGGAAATTGCCTTTGCAGGAAAATCAAACGTGGGAAAATCATCCCTGATCAATGCGTTGATGAACCGCAAGGCACTGGCACGTACTTCCGGTCAGCCGGGTAAGACACAGACCATTAATTTTTACAATGTCAATGACGAACTGTATCTGACCGATCTTCCGGGATATGGTTTTGCAAAAGTGTCCCAGAAGGAAAAAGAAAAATGGGGTACCATGATCGAGAATTATCTGAACAGTTCCGAACAGCTGCGGGCTGTATTTTTGCTGGTGGATATCCGTCATGAGCCTTCCGCAAATGACAAAATGATGTACGAGTGGATGGTATATCAGGGATTCCACCCGATTATCATTGCCACAAAGGCGGATAAGATCAAACGCAGTCAGCTGCAGAAGCAGTTAAAAGTAATCCGTCTGGGACTGAACACAGAAAAAGGAGCCATCCTGATTCCGTTTTCTGCTGAGACAAAGCAGGGAAGAGAAGAAATCTGGGATCTGGTGGATCAGATTTTAGCATCTTCAGGAGAGACAGATGAAGAATAAATATGTATTTACGGCAGTTTTGCTGGCGGCGATCCTGTTTGTTGGAAGTGTACTGACTATGGCTTATGTCAGGACAGAGCGGAAGAAGGAGCAGGCGAAAGACAGTGATCTGCTGGTGGTGACATCTTTTTATCCAATGTATGTTGCAGCAGAAAATGTCATCGGAGACGTGGAAGGTGTGACACTGGAAAACTTAAGCGAACCGCAGACGGGCTGCCTGCATGATTATCAGCTGACGGCAGCAGATATGAAACTGTTGTCCAAAGCAGATGTATTTATTGTAAATGGTGGTGGCATCGAGTCCTTTTTATCCGATGTGGCAGAGTCCTATCCGAATCTGAAAATTGTTCAGGCCTGCGATGGTATTGAGTTACTTGAGTCTGCAGAAGGAACGGAGGAGTCTCATTCCGATGATTCAAGTTCCGATACGGATGCAGATTCAGAGGAGCATTTGCATGAAAAAGAAGATGCACATGTAGAAAATGAAGATCATAGCGAAGATACACACACACATGCAGATATAGATGATCATAGTGACGAAGCTGATTCACATGTAGATTCTGATTCTCACAATGAGGATGCTGACCATGATGATCATGACCATTCTGAGCATTCTCATGGGGATGAAAATGCACATGCATGGATGAACTTAGCGGATTATCAGATTCAGGTTCAGAACATCTGTAACGGACTTTCCGAAGCTGACAGCACTCATGCGGAGCAGTATGCCGAAAATGCACAGAACTATCAGGGAAAAGTGCAGGAATTGCAGCAGGAGGCAACAGAACTTGCTTCACAGATCGCATCACAGCCGGTGGTGATTTTTCACGAAGCATATGAATATATCGTGCAGGAATACGGACTGCAGCTGGCAGGAGAAATGAATCTGGATGAAGAACGGCAGGTCAGCGCAGGCGAAGTGGCTGATATTCTGCATTCCATCGAGGACAATCATGTTTCCGTTGTGCTTGCAGAAGAACTGTATGGCACGGATATGGGAGAAATGGTGGCGAAACAAAGCGGCGTAAAAGTCGTTTATCTGGATACACTGACACGGGGGGACTATTCAGCAGACAGTTATCTGGAAGGCATGAGAAGCAATATTGAACAGTTGAAAGAGGCATTCCAATGATGAAAAAAATTATACAGCCCTGTGGTCTGCATTGTATCAAAATGCAGGATATCGGTGTGACAATCGGTGACCATACGATTTTGCAGCATGTAAATCTGCATATTCACTGTGGAACCCTGGCAGCCGTTATCGGAAAAAACGGTGCGGGAAAATCAACGCTGATCAAGGCGATTCTTGGGGATATTCCGCACAGCGGAACCATTGAGTTCAAAGACCGCGAAAATGGCCATATGCAGAAAATGAAGATCGGTTATGTGCCGCAGTCACTGAATATCGAAAAAAAGACACCAATCAGTGTGTATGATATGATCGCAAGCTACCAGAGCCGTTATCCGGTTTTCTGGAAAAAGAGTAAAAAAGTATATGCAAAAATAAAAGAACATCTGGCAATTTTTAAGGCGGAAGATCTGATTGATAAACAGGTGTGCAATTTGTCAGGCGGTGAATTGCAGCGTGTGCTGCTTTCTATGGCGGTTATGGATGAGCCGAACCTGCTCCTTTTGGATGAGCCGGTTTCCGGTATTGATCAGAACGGTATGGATCTGTTTTACCATACGATTTCCGAGCTGAAGAAGCACTATGATCTGGCTATCATTCTGATTTCACATGATCTGGATTACGTGGCGCAGTACGCGGATCAGGTTATTCTGATCGACGGAACTGTGAAAAAACAGGGAACCGTGCGTCAGGTGTACGAAAGCGAAGAATTTCGACAGGTGTTTGGCAGATTTGATCTGGAAAACTACAAACCGAGTCGTCAGGTGAAAGAGCAGCAGGAAAAAAAGATTACCATGCCAAAACACAGTTATGGTTTATGGAAGGAGGAAGAGTAAATGAGTGGAATTACTTCCTTATTTCAATATGACTTTATGGTCAGCGCGTTTATTGCGGTGCTGATCATTACACCGTTGTTTGGTATATTGGGAACAATGATCGTCAACAATAAGATGGCGTTTTTCTCTGATGCGCTGGGACACTCAGCTCTGACCGGAATTGCGGTCGGAGTAGTATTTGGAATTCCGGATACGAATCTGTCTATGGTGATCTTCGGTATTGCTTTTGCACTGTTGTTAAACTGGATCAAAAGCAAAAGTACGGCATCCACGGATACGATAATTTCCGTGTTTTCTTCCTGTTGTATCGCCATTGGTCTGGCTATATTGTCCCGCGGTGGAAACTTCAGTAAATATTCCAGTCTGTTAGTGGGCGATATTTTGAGTATCACACGCAGGGAGATTGTGTATCTGTTTTTAATATTCCTTGCTACTATTGTATTCTGGATTCTGTGTTATAACCGTCTGCAGGCGATCAGCCTGCATCGGACATTGGCAAAAAGTAAACATATTCGGATTCGGTTAATTGAGAATCTGTTTTCGGTATTTATTGCGCTGATGGTAATGCTGTCCATTAAATGGGTTGGTATTCTGATCATCAATGCGCTGTTGATCCTGCCGGCGGCGTCCAGTCGGAATATTTCGGAAAACTTAAGAGAGTATCATTTCTTTTCGATTTTGTTCTCGATGTTTTCCGGAATTGTAGGATTGTTTATTTCTTATTATACAAATGTGGCTACCGGGCCGATGATCGTGATTATTGCGTCGGTGATTTTCTTTGCAACGTACTTTTATGGTAGAAACCGGTAATTGTTTGTGTGGATAAAAAAATTTAGGTTACTGAAGGCGCTCCAATTTATTTTGTCTTGCTGGCTAACAATCGCTCATCAAGAAAAAATAAATTGGAGCGCCATTTACGTCCACGAATATCCTAAAAATTTTTTCATCACACGACACTGCGTGCCGCACTCATTGTAAAGTTTTTGAAAATATCTTCTCTTTGTATTCGTGCAAAGATCGTATTGATGTGTGTATGTGATACGCAATAGAAGTACAAGGATTGTTACGATGTGCGGAAAAATACTTATGGTGGTTAATTTTCACTATGTAAATGAAGAAATCGGAGCCTCCTTCTGGGACAAGCGGTTCAGTAAGCGACTGAGTTTTGCGAGTTTTGCGCGAGCGGGAAACGACCAGCTTTTATGAGAGTTGAGAGTGAGCGCGATAAAACCGAAGCAAAACGAGGGAAGCGAACGGTTAGCTGTCACAGAAGGAGGCTCCGATTTCTTTTTATATACAGTAAATTTTCAACACAACCCGTAAAAATATAAATTGTACAAAGAATTGGCACAATTCACGCAATAACGGTAAAAAGTGGAAGATGACCTACTTCGACAAAACCGTCCGAAATGTGTTGACTTCTGCTGGCGGCGGTGCTATTATAAGCAAGCTGTCGCTGATGCGGCGGCACATACAGAAGAAAAGTAAGGACGAAAGACGGCATGGGATGCGACAGTCAGCTCTTGAAAAAACTTCTGGATGGGAAGAAAAAACTGTTGACAAAGCCGATCGCCGGTGATAAGATAAACAGGCTGTCGCTTGAAACGGCAACAAAGAAAAATAAAAAAGTTGTTGACAAAGCGAAACGCTTTTGATAAAATATGAAAGCTGTCGCAAAGACAACAACAAAGAACTTTGATAACTGAACAGTGAAATAACCTTGAAAGATTCATTGAGAACAGCGAAGCAATTCGCATTTAAATGAGTTCGAGAGAACAAAGCAGAGACGAAAGTCAAAGCAACCTAAAAACAGTA
>CAVEOS010000017.1:0-46053 GCA_963617435.1 Lachnospiraceae bacterium | reverse complement strand
CCACGCGTTACTCACCCGTCCGCCACTCAGTCACAGAACAATCATTCCCGAAGGAAATCAAGTAAAGTGCTTCGTTCGACTTGCATGTGTTAAGCACGCCGCCAGCGTTCATCCTGAGCCAGGATCAAACTCTCATAAAAAGTTTTTCCCGTTTCAGAATCAACTGGCTAATTTTAACCATTCATTAATTCCAAACGTTACTGTTTTTAGGTTGCTTTGACTTTCGTCTCTGCTTTGTTCTCTCGAACTCATTTAAATGCGAATTGCTTCGCTGTTCTCAATGAATCTTTCAAGGTTATTTCACTGTTCAGTTATCAATGTTCTTTTGCATCGCTGTAGTTCAGCGACTTTTATATGTTATCACAAGGTTTTGCGCTTGTCAACAACTTTTTTATTATTTTTTAAAAATTGTTTTTCTCTTGCGCCGCTCCCCGCGACAGCTATTAGATAATACCATCGGGGCTTTACATTGTCAACACTTTTTTACATATTTTTTTACATTTTTTTCATGTTCCCAGACAGCAAAATAGATGTTGTGGTTCCTTACTCGTTTCACCACAACATCTATAACTCCAATCTCTATTTTCCAAACAAAAATCCTGTCAGAATTTTTGATGGAACATTATTATAATATAAATATCTCAAAATACTGCTCTGATCAATCTGCTCTATACACATTTTTCCTTCTTCTGTTCCGGCAAATAATGATAAAAGCATAAACAGCAGCCATACAAGAATCAATCCCTGAAATGCTCCTGCAAAAATTCCAAGGATCCGATTGACGCCTTTCAGCACTGGAATGCGGTTAATGATCCGAAGAGAACGCCCGATTATAGATACAATAATTCCCGCAACAAGCAGCGCAACAAAATAGGAAATTCCCGCAAGGATCCAGTCTGCCATTTTTTTGCCGAGGGCATCATATATCCCCGCCTGATCCAATAGACTATTCCCAGTATCCGTTATATAGGAAGTAACATGTTCCGGCAATGATACGCCTGCCACCTCGGTACCATCATCGACGGTATCCAAAACTTTCGACTGACCACTTTCCCTGAACGCCTGGGTGCAGCGCTGCTCCAGTGCCGTATAAACGCCAGTATTATTTTTTATGTAATTACTGATATATGGCGTTGCATAAGAAACCAGTCCAATCAACAGCACAATGGAAATTAATGAATATAAAATCCGGAGCAATCCCCTGTTCCATCCGCGAATTGCGCAGAACAAAATGATCACGCATACTACAATTAATAACCAATTCATTATTTTTCGCCTGCTTTCCCGCTTGCAAACAGACGAAGACGGATCTGCTGTGTTTTGCCTTCCATTACAAATGCATATCGGCGGTATCCCCCCACATGCAGCACTTCGCAGAATGCATCTTCAAATTCATAATAGAATTTTTTTCGTCCTCCCAGCGTATAAATAGAACACAAATTGCTGCTATACAGACAGATTTCATGATTATCCAGAAAACGCATTTTTTCAAATGGGAAATCCGTCACAAACTGCGTCTGCTCATCACACTTCATATTATAAACAACCACTTTTCGTTTTGCTTCATCTTTTCCTGCGGCAAATACAAGCGCAAAATAGCTGTCATCATAAAATACAGCCTTAATTTCATCCTCTACCCGCTTCTTTGGTCCCTCTTTCGGCGTATTTCCACCGGTAAAAGTATAAACGCCCTGATCAGAAAATGCGATCACCTGATCAGAACCCACATAGGCCAGTTCCGGGATCACTGCATCATCATAGGAAAAGGATGCCACGATATGATCAACTTTTTCCTCGCCTACTGATCCAAAATTGTAAAACGTCACAGTACTTTTTGCACTTCCCTCATGGATATCAAGACTGGACACTGCCAGTTTTTCTCCGTCCTGAGAAAGGGCAAGATCCATCGGTGTACCACCGTTTTCCACATGGATCGCGCCTTCTGCCAGCTGCTCACCGCTCTTACTGTAAAGTGCCAGATATCCGGTTCCGTCTTCTACCATCATAACGGCAACGGTACCGCTGGCTGACACATCGATTCGCTGTATCGGCATTGTAACATTGAATTTTCCCTGTGTACCACTGCTGTTCATCACATAAATCTGCTTTCCGTCTTTGTCCGCAAATGCCACATACTGTTTGCAGACAGCCAGCATCGGATCCTGCATCTCGAAGCTCTGATTCCAGATGATCTGATTATCCGTTGTGACACAGGACGCACCGTCATTACTGTATTTCAACAGATTCCCATTAAACTCTGTAAATTTGGTAGCGTTTGTGTCCGACCGGTCAACTGTGCTGACGATTCGAAAGTCATCATAAGATTTATGCTGTACATATATATAATATGTGATTCCAAGAGCCACACAGATACCTACAATAATAGTCAGTATCTTTAACTGCTTTTTATGATGTTCACGCACCTTGCGTTCAATTTCTTCCCAGTTTGCCTGAACCATCTGCAGATTACTTTTTCCTGCGTTATCCATACTTTCCTCCACTTCAGAATGTTTTCATCTGTTGTATATCATAAAGCATTTTTTTTCGAAAGTCCAGAAAGATTACGGCAGCAATAACTGTTGTCCCTCATAGATCATGTCCATGTTTTCAATCTGGTTCGCATTACAGATATCCTGCACCTTCTGCGTGGTGTGATAAACCGCTTTACTGATGGACATCAGGCTGTCTCCTTTTTTCACAGTATAATAGCGGGCGCTATTCTGCGTATCTGCGTTGGCAGACTCCGACTGGCTGGAATTGCCCTGTTCCTGCTGGGGTTGATTCGTGCTCTCCTGATTTTGTGCTGCCTGTCCAGCATTCTGTCCCGACTGGCTCTGGTCTGACATTGCTTGTCCGTCATTCTCCGTTGGCTGCCCCTGGGTTGTCTGATTCTGGAGACTTCCGTTCTCGTCGTCTGTTTCCTGTCCATCCGCATTCTGTTCCTGTGCATTGGCATCCTGCTTGTCTGCGTTTTTACTGTCTTCCGTCTGTTTGTCCTGCGCATTTTTCGAATCCTCATTCTGCACATTCCCGGAAACCGTCTGCAGCGTATGTTCCAGTACTTTCAGATTCTGATAATTTCCGATCTGCGAAATTCCGGTGGCTGCCACTACAGCCAGAACCGCCACACCCGCCACATACACAAATGGCTGATGTTTCCTGCGTGTTGGACGTTCATTCAGTTTATTTAAAATTGCCCGGTAATTCTGTGCCACATCCGATGGTTCCTGATTTTCCCGCTCTTTTTCGGTCCGCAGGAGTTCTGTATGCCGGTTCTGCGCCACCAAAAACTCCTGCATTGCCGGATTTTTCTCATAGTACACAGCATACCCTTCCAGCCGCTGCAAGGCACTCTGTGCCTGTACAAAAAAGGCATCCATTCGGTTCAGCTTGTCCTCATAATACAAAAAACGGGATCCGTGTTCCTGCGTTGCGTCAAAAAACTGCTGCATGGAGGTCGTCACTTCCAGATTGCTGCCCTCCAGTGAAAAATACCATCCCAGAAGTTCATAATCTGAAAAATATTCTTTGATTCCCTGATAAACCCGTTCCCAGAACAGCTGCTGACGATCCTGAGACGCAACGGCTGCCGAGGGCTGCTCCACAATGTCGATATCCGGCACGATGGTTGTGTCCACCTGACGGAACAGTTCATCCGGGGTACGCTCGATGTCTCCCTCTTCCTCTGGCGAAAACGGTTCCGCATATACCGTGGACTCTCCGGCAAAAGAAAAATCCACCTGCTGCGCACCACTGATAAATATGTACTCCTGGCTTCCCCGGCGGTATGTTTTTCCAAGCAGTACTGCTGCAGGAATTTCATTTTCCTTTACTTCTTCGTGCAGTGTCCGATGGACATATGTGTAAACAAAATCCTCTACATAAAGCTGACAGGTGTCGCCAAGTTTTCCCATCTGGCGGATATTTTTCGGTAAATGAAACTGTCTGTCCTTCTGATTTCCCATGTTTTGATTCCCTCTTTCTATCATTTATACCATCGCGATGTTTTAAATTTCTCGGGGAATTTTATCATAGGGACACTGTAAAACTTTGCCGATTTTTGAAAATAACTTCTTGTTTGTCGTTTAAAGAACAGGCTGAAACAAACTCCAATGCAGGCACGATTGATTTCCTATCTTCGCTGCGCCGCTTATCTCCGACCGCTTCCGCGAACTCACCAACAGCAAAAGCAGCTGTTGGCTCAAACACACTCCTGCGGTCGGGCTATGCTCGCTCCGATAACGGAAATCAGTCTACCGCCTTGCCTTGGAGTTTTGTTTCCAGTCTGTTCTATTTACACGACGGCACTACGTCCCACACGCACATATAAATTATAATAAAATTAACACTATGTTGTGCGCGCTGATTCACTTTATGAATGTGAAAAACACTAGGCATTGTA
The DNA here is from genome assembly GCA_963617435.1 of Lachnospiraceae bacterium. Classification (GTDB taxonomy): domain Bacteria; phylum Bacillota; class Clostridia; order Lachnospirales; family Lachnospiraceae; genus Eubacterium_I. Next base: position 41,651 of record CAVEOS010000017.1, on the reverse strand, counting down.
GCGGCGAAGCCGCTATATGTTCTTAATTTGTAAATCTGCGCATGCAACACAACAACCATTATGTCATTATCTTGTATGCATGCGTGGCACGCGGTGCCGTCGTGTAAATAGAGCAAAATAAAAAATAACTCCAACAGGAGGATAATTGTAAAATTTTCGTTGTGACTGCTGCATCTAGCCCGTCCGCGAGAGTGTGTCTGAACCCGCTGGTTTTGCGGGTGAGTTCGCGGAAGCGGACGGAAATAAGCGATGCAGTGGTCACAGAAAATTTTTCATATCCTCGTTGGAGTTATTTTTTATTTGTTCCTTACACAGACAAACAAGAATTTAAGCCATGAAGCCTTTTACTTTTTTATAGATACTCTCGCCATCAAGCTCATATTTCTTGATCAGCTCTGCACCTGGTCCAGACTCGCCAAAGCGGTCATACACACCGATCTTCATTACTTTTGTCGGAGCTTTTGCGCTTAATGCATCGCATACAGCACTTCCGAGACCACCGATTACAGAGTGCTCTTCTACTGTTACGACTTTGCCTGTTTTCTGTGCAGATGCAACAACCAGATCCTCATCCAGTGGTTTGATGGTGTGGATGTTGATCACTTCTGCGTCGATACCGTCTGCTGCAAGCAGTTTTGCTGCCTCCAGAGCTTCGTTTACACACAGACCTGTTGCGATGATAGTTACGTCTTTACCTTCTTTTAATACGATACCTTTTCCAAGCTCGAATTTATAGGTTGCTTCGTCGTTGATTACCGGAACAGCCAGACGACCGAATCTTAAATAAACCGGGCCTTCGTACTCATAAGCGGCACGAACAGCTGCTTTTGCTTCTACATCATCACACGGATTGATTACTACCATGCCCGGGATTGTACGCATAAGTGCGATATCCTCGTTACACTGATGAGTTGCTCCGTCCTCACCTACAGAGATACCTGCGTGAGTTGCACCGATTTTTACGTTTAAGTGCGGATATCCGATGGAGTTACGAACCTGCTCAAATGCACGTCCTGCTGCAAACATTGCGAAAGAACTCATAAACGGAACTTTTCCACAGGTAGCAAGACCTGCTGCGATGCCTGCCATGTTGCCCTCTGCGATACCACAGTCAATGTGACGCTCCGGGAACTCTTTTTTGAATACGCCTGTTTTGGTTGCTCCTGCAAGGTCAGCATCCAGAACTACTAAATTATCATGCTCTTTTCCGAGCTCTACTAATGTATTGCCGTAACTGTCTCTTGTTGCGATTTTCTTTACTTCTGACATAATGCTTCACCTGCTTTCTTTAATTCTTCCATAGCAATGGCAAATTCTTCATCGTTTGGAGCTTTTCCATGCCATCCGGCCTGGTTCTCCATATAAGATACACCTTTACCTTTGATTGTTTTTGCGATAATAGCTGTCGGCTGGCCTTTTGTCTCGCGAGCTTCTTTTAATGCTGCTGCGATCTCGTCGAAATCATTTCCGTTGATGTTGATTACATGGAAATTGAATGCCTCAAACTTTTTATCGATCGGGTACGGTGAGCATACGTCTGCGATATTTCCATCGATCTGAAGACCGTTGTTGTCTACGAATAATACAAGGTTGTCCAGTTTACGTGCTCCGGCAAACATAGCTGCCTCCCAGATCTGTCCCTCCTGGATCTCGCCATCACCGGCAAGTGAATATACGCGGTAATCTTTGCCGTCCATTTTTGCTGCAAGTGCCATACCAACTGCTGCGGAAAATCCCTGTCCTAAGGAACCGCTGGACATATCAATACCCGGAATGTGTTTCATATCCGGATGTCCCTGAAGCATGGAGCCGATATGACGCAGTCCTTCCAGCTCTTCTACCGGGAAATATCCTTTCTGTGCCAGTGTCGCATACAGCCCCGGTGCAACATGTCCTTTGGAAAGGACGAATCTGTCTCTGTTCGGATCTTTCGGATTTTTCGGATCTACGTTCATCTCTACAAAATACAGATAAGTAAAAATCTCTGCTGCGGATAAAGATCCACCCGGATGACCGGATTTTGCGCTGTGTACGCCGGTAATGATTCCTTTGCGCACTTCTACAGCAATTTTTTCAAGTTCTAACTTTGTCATAATGTGCTCCCTTTCTTGCTCTGCCCTACCGAATCAAGTTTCCCTATAGCTTTTTGCAAAATATACATCATATAACCAAAATGTATATTTATTGCAATCATATCTGCGATTCTATCATAAAAATAGCGTCACATTTTTGCAGACTATAATTCCACGCGTCCTTCCAGAGCTCTTAATAATGTAACCTCATCAATATATTCCAGATCACCGCCCACCGGTACACCGCTGGCAATTCGCGATACTTTAATCCCGGTCGGTTTGATCAGTTTGCTGATATACATGGCCGTCGTCTCTCCCTCCAGACTGGAGTTCGTGGCGATGATCACTTCTTTTACATCGCCCTGCAGACGCTGCATCAGTTCTTTCAGGCGAATATCCTCCGGTCCGATCCCGAGCATTGGGGAGATCGCGCCGTGTAACACATGATATACGCCATCGTACTGTCCTGTCTTTTCATAAGCGGCCAGATCACGGGTGGTCTCCACTACCATGATCGTGGAATGGTCGCGTCCGCTGTTTCGACAGATCGGGCATTCTTCCGCATCTGTCAGTGTGTAACAGGTCTTACAGTAACGGATATTTTTTCTGGCATCCAGAATGGTGTCTGCCAGTCGTTCTACCCGCTCCGTCGGCATATTCAGGATATGAAAAGCCAGACGCTGTGCGGACTTGCTGCCGATGCCCGGCAGAGAAGACAGTTCTTCAATCAATTTACTGATCTGCTTGCTGTAGTAATCCATTAGAACGGAAATCCTCCGCCCATTCCCATGCCGCCTGTGATCTTGGACATGGACTGCTGTGAGATCTCATCCATTTTGCGCAGTGCTTCATTTGTAGCAGCTACGATCAGGTCTTCCAGCATTTCGATATCATCCGGATCTACTACTTCTTCTGCTAATTTTACTTTTACGACTTCCTTTTTACCGGATACAGTTACTTCTACTGCTCCGCCGCCTGCGCTGGCAGATACTTCTTTCTCTTCCAGCTCTTTGGTTGCTTCTTCCATCTGACGCTGCATTTTCTGTGCCTGTTTCATCAGATTATTCATGTTTCCCGGCATTCCTCCCGGAAATCCACCTCTTTTTGCCATGTTGCATCCTCCTGCTATTTCAAATTTTACCCACATTTACACGCAATTTTATTCCCTGTTTGTTTCTTTCAGGGTTCATTCCGTATTTTTTCTGCAGTTATTCGTCTTCCACTTCAATGTCCATGTGGACGATCTGTTCCAGATCGATATAATTTTCTTCGAATGGGCGTCCGAAATCGTTGGACTGCATCACTACTTCAATCTCTTTGCCGATCCGGTTTGAGATCCGTTCCGTGATTTCCGTCCTGCGACGCTCCTCCGACACATAAGTATATGCCAAATCGTCGTCAAACACCAGCATTAATTTATTTTCTCCGCCAAGGCTTAAATGTGCGCCCCTCAAATAAGTCGCAGTAACCCCCGGAAGTTCACGCACAATAGAGCTCCAGTTTTTCACCACCTGACGGATATCATCCGGGATTGCTTTCGGCATCTGCGCCGGTTCCTTTGGTTTCTGTGATGCGGCTTGTGCACTTCCCGAAACAAGCTGTGCAGCTGGTGCTGCTGCCACCACGGTCACACCTTCTTCCACTTTTTTCTCAAGCTGTGCCACACGATCTGTCAATGCATCCTGCGTGGTTTCCATCGCCGGACGGCAGAGTTTGATCAGTGCAATCTCGATCAACACACGCTTCTGCGGCGCATATTTGAGCTGACCGGACAAATCTGAAAAAATACGGATGTAACGCATGATCACGTCACCTTCGATCATGTCCGCTTCTTCTTTTAATAATGCCAGATTTTCACTGGACATGTCCAGCACATCTTCCATCTGATCGGAACTTTTGACCAGAAGAAGGTTGCGCAGATACCATACAAAATCGGTCACAAACTGTCCCAGTTCACGTCCCTGCACAATCAGTTCTTCCAGAAGTTCGATGGCCTGCACTACGTTATTTGCCAGAATGGAACGAAGCAGACGGCTGAATACTTCAGTATCTACCGCGCCAAGCACTTCCAGCACATGATCGTAGGTCAATGGTTCGCCCAGATAAAAGGCGATACACTGATCCAGCAGACTTAACGCATCTCGCATGGAACCGTCTCCGGCTTTTGCCACATAACGGACTGCTTTTTCCTCTGCTTCCACGCCTTCCTGCTGCAACAGATCCATCAGACGGTCTGAAATCGTCTCAATGGAAATCCTGCGGAAATCGTATTTCTGACAGCGGGACAGAATCGTGATCGGTATCTTGTGCGATTCCGTCGTTGCCAGAATAAAGATAACATAAGACGGCGGTTCTTCCAGTGTTTTCAGCAGAGCGTTGAAAGCTCCGATGGAAAGCATGTGAACCTCATCGATAATGTATACTTTATATTTTCCCTGCGTCGGAGAATAGGAAACTTCCTCACGGATCTGACGAATGTTTTCCACACCGTTGTTGGAAGCCGCATCGATCTCGATCACATTCATGGATGATCCTGCTGCGATCGCCTTACAGGAAGCGCACTCGCCGCAGGGACTTCCACCCACCGGATGCTCACAGTTTACGGCTTTGGCAAAAATTTTTGCCACCGTGGTTTTTCCGGTTCCACGGGTACCGCAAAACAGATAGGCATGTCCGATACGGTCTGCTTTGATCTGATTTTTTAATGTTGTAACAATATGCTCCTGTCCTTTTACATCCTCAAATTCGGAAGGACGGTATTTTCGATATAAAGCCGTATAAGACATAGCGGCTCCTTTCTAACTCTCAGTAACACGTTTTGATGCAATTTCTGCAGTCATTTTCTGCTTCATTGCATTCTACTTTTATATTATGGGATTTATTTAATCTCCGAAGCAGATTCCCACTAATTTCGCTTCTTTGATCAGCTGGCAGTCCGGCTGAACCATTTTCAGTTTTCCGGCAACATCGCCCAGAGGTACTTTCTTGGTCTGACCATTGATCATACCAACCATGTAACCGTAATCCTCATCCAGAATCAGTTTTGCTGCATGCGCGCCAAGCTGTGTACACAAAACACGGTCATAAGCACACGGACTTCCGCCACGCTGCATATGTCCCGGAACAGTGACACGCACTTCATTTCCGGAGCGCTCCTGGATCTGTGCTGCCACTTCATAGGAAACAGACGGATATTGGGTCTCTTTTTTCTTTGCTTTCAACTCTTTCTTGGTAAGTTTTGCGTCTTCTTTTGAAATCGCGCCCTCAGCAACGGCCAGAATCGTGAAGCCTTTTCCATCTTTGCTTCGTTTGTTGATGGCCTCTACAACTTTGTCGATATCATACGGAATCTCCGGAATCAGAATGATATCTGCGCCACCAGCCACGCCGGCATGAAGCGGAAGCCAGCCAACTTTGTGTCCCATGATCTCCACGATAAATACACGGTTGTGGGAAGCTGCTGTAGTATGAATGCAGTCAATAACGCCTGTCGCGATATCCAGCGCACTCTGAAAACCAAAGGTAATATCGGTACCGTAAATATCATTGTCGATGGTTTTTGGCAGATGAATGATGTTCAAACCTTCCTCACGAAGCAGGTTTGCTGTTTTCTGTGTACCGTTACCGCCAAGGATTACCAGACAGTCAAGGTTCAGTTTGTGGTAAGTGTGTTTCATCGCCTCTACCTTGTCCAGTCCGTTTGCATCCGGCACACGCATATATTTGAACGGCTGGCGGGATGTTCCAAGAATCGTTCCGCCCTTTGTCAGAATTCCGGAAAAATCTTTGGATGTCAGCAGACGATAATTTCCATAGATCAGTCCTTTGTATCCATCATAAAAACCGTAAATCTCCAGTTCATCCAGATTGGTATTTAATCCTTTTACTACTCCGCGCATTGCGGCATTTAAAGCCTGGCAGTCTCCGCCACTTGTCAGCATTCCGATTCTTTTCATTGTTTCCGCTCCTCTCTCAGTTTACAGATTGTCAGGTTCCCCTGTTTTTTACTTATACTTTTTATCTTTTCATTTTTCAGGCAGATCACATTCTTATATTTCAGGAATTTGTTCTGTTCTGAATCGATATAATCTATTATAAAACAATCTGTGAAAAAAACACATCGTATGTTCTGAATTTTATCAAATTAACCATGGGATTACAAGACCGCTGAGAAATTTCCCCTTCTTGAACAAAGTTCAGGAAGTATCGCTCGCAAGCGAGCTTTTTCAGGGATTGACGAACCTTTGAAAAATGTTTATACTAATTAGGTCTTATTTTGGAGAAGTACCCAAGTGGCTGAAGGGTCTGGCTTCGAACACCAGTAGGTCGGTAACACGGCGCGAGGGTTCAAATCCCTCCTTCTCCGCTGAAAAAGAGCGCAACTACGATTTTTCGTTTTGCGCTCTTTTTTATATCATCAATAGACATACCTTATTTTTATCTCATTTATTTTCTCATGTCCCGGATCATGCTCGCTGCGATCATCATCGCACCAACGATCATAATCACCAGTCCGATATTTTGTCCCCCAAAATCCATCCAGTTATGAAAGTTTACACCTGGTCTGACAACTCTGCTGCTGTAAGCAATGCTGACCATCGTGTTAGCAAAAAACATCCATACGCCACAAAGTGCAACTGTGATACTGATTTTCATTAAACGACTGCATCTGATGTATCGGAACACCACAAAGACTGCCCATGCAAGTATTGCAAAAATTGTCAATACCCAAAGGTTCTGAGCGATGATGGCTCCTGTTACGCCTTTTACATAGAACAGGCATCCGAAAAATACCATCAGATACACCAATACGGTATCAACCGCCAGACAGATCAGTCCTTTGTGCTGTAAAATCGGCCAGTTAAAATGCCAGCTACATAGAATGATCGGCAAAAATACGCTGAGCAAGCCAAAGCTGACGCCAAGCAGAGACATGATCAGCCAGTCACCACCTAATACGATTCGGCAGACGCACAGCATATAAATGAGTGATCCATAAAAACACCAGAAGCATTTTTCTGCGCGTCTTGTCTTGGTCATCACCTGTACATTGATAAAGGAAAATACCATGGCAAGACCACCGACTACGATAAAGAACCAGGACAGGCGATGCTCTGTCACAAGGTTTCCGATAAAACACGGGATCAAAACGGCCAGATAGCAAATGTAAGTGACCCATGTATAACCTTTTAAAATTCTCAGATATCCACGGGACTGTTCCTCAATCTCACGCTGATGCATGTCATCACTGGCGGTCAGAAGTTCATGTTCTGATACATGTAAGATCTCGCACAAACTGGTGACCAGTGTCATATCCGGGTAAGATAAACCTCTTTCCCATTTGCTGACTGCTGATTCTGATACAAATAACTGCTGTGCCAGCTCTTTTTGTGAAAGCCCGGCTTCTTTTCGTTTTTCTTTTATATATCGTCCGAAATTTTCTCTTTTTTCCATTTCAGGTTGACTCCTTTCAAGTAGCAACAGAGGGACTTTTCTGTTTTTACATCATCATATTCTTTTCGATGTTCAAAAAATTTCTTTGCCGCTTTTCTTTTTTGTATCTGTTCTGCAGAAACAGTTGACATTTCTGTCTGTGCTCCCAGTTATAACAGCAATCTGAAAAACCGTCAATCTTTTCGGTCAAAAAAAGGACTCGACCATTGGTCAAGTCCAGTGTTTATGCGGGTTTGCGCCGCGCTATCTCGTTTTCAGATCCAGACAGACGGTTCCGAAAAGCGGCTCCAAAACTGCCAGAATCTCTTCTCTTTTATCCATCACAAGAGAAAGCTGCTCCGGTTTCACCTGAAGTTTTGCATAGCCTTCCGGATGGCGGACTCTGAAATCAGAAAATCCCATAGCTGCCAGCGCAGTCTCTGCTTTTTCTACATCCTGAAGCTGCTTTGCTGTGATCCGTGTACCGGAAGGAATACGGGTTGCCAGACAGGCATACGCCGGTTTGCGGGCGGTAAATAATCCAAGCTGCTCCGATACATCACGCAACGCCGGTTTTGTGATTCCACAAATCCGAAGCGGCGATAACACATGCAATTCCTGCAGTGCTTTCATACCCGGTCTGTCGTCTGCATCATCAGAAGCGTTTGTGCCATCTGCCAGACAGGTAAATCCAAATTCCAGTGCCTTCTTCTGAATTTCAGAAAAAATTACCTTTTTACAATAGTAACAGCGATTTGACGGATTCTGCACAACGGCTTCCTGACTCAGTACATCCCGCTCCAGAATCGTCAGTGGAATATCATATTCCTTGCAGAAACGAATTGCGTCTTCTTTCTCAAAGGCCGGCTGAAATGCAGTGGACACATATATCGCAGTCATTTCTTTTGCGTATTTTTTTGCCATATAAGCCAGGTATGCAGAATCTGTTCCGCCTGAAAATGCAATGGCAATCTTTGGGTACTCGGCAAAAAATTCTTTTAAGTTCATATAATCTCCCCCTTTTACAAACAATATCTCTCTTGTTACAATATTTTTCCCATGCAGCCCCATATAAAGACAGCCATTCACAATCTTCTTTCGCTACTTGCTCATGAACGCAATCACTTCGTAATCCATATTCAAATCATCAAAATTCTTTTCGACCGCTCTTGTCCGGAATCCCCATCTCGGTGCGGTATTTATTTACGGTACGGCGTGAAAGTTTGATTCCTTTTGCGGAAAGCTGGTCACTGATAGCCTGATCGCTGTACGGTTTTTTCTTATTTTCATTATCCACGATTTCCTGAATCAATGCTTTCATCTGCTCCGGTGTCTTATCCTCTGCGCCGTCTGTATTGCTGCTTTTTACCGCAACAGAAGTCAGGAAATAGTTCAACGGAAAAATACCCCAGGAACATTGCAGATATTTTCCACGCATGGCACGGCTGATGGTGGATTCATGAAGTTCCAGTTCCTCCGCCAGATCGGCCAGACGCATCGGACGCTTATGTCCCGGTCCCTCCATGAAAAATTTATGCTGTTTTTCTACCAGCAGATGCATGACTCTGGATAAAGTAGAGGAACGCTGCGAAATACAGTTGGACACCCACTGCGCCTGCTGCACTTTTTCCTGCAGATATTTTTTCGCCTCTGCATCCGTGGTACTATGCATCATTTCCTGATAATAATTACTGATAGAAAATCCCGGATACTGATATTCATTGATCAGGATTTCAAACTGGTCTTCCAGCTTTACCACAACCGCATCCGGACTGATATAACGAAGCTGTTCTCTGTCGCTGAACGAACTTCCCGGCTTCGGATTCAGACTGCGGATCTCCTGGCAGGCATCCTGTACTTCTTCCAGGGAAACTTGCAGTTTCTTTGCAATATTTGGTAAGTGGTTTTTCGCAACTTCTTCCATATAACGTTCAATGATCGCCACGGCAACGTCGGAGTGATTTTTCTTCCGCTGAATCTGTAATAATAAACACTCCTGCAGATTTCTGGCACCAACGCCCGCCGGATCCAGGTCCTGAATATCTTTCAGCAGTTCTTCTACTACGTCCTCCGACACCTGAAAATGCTCCGCCACCTGTGCCAGTTCGCCAGAAAAATAGCCCCGGGAATCGAGAGAACAGATTAGATACTCTACGATCGCACGCTCCAGCTCCGTATAATCTGCCAGCAGAACCTGTGCATGCAGATATTCCTCCAGATTTTCCTCGGACTGTCTGCTGTCATGCCAGTTTGCTTCCATGTTTTCCGCATTCCGCTCCTGCTGATAATAAACACGGTTCTGCAGATCGGTGGACTCCAGCCAGTCCAGCTTCCGCTGAAGATCTTCCTGCTGCGTATCCACTTTTGACTGACTGGCATCCGCCAGTTCGATCACCGGATTTTCCAGCGCCAATTTTTCTATATAGCCTTCCAGTTCCTGGGCACTCATCTGCAGAATCTCCATAGACTGAACCATGTGCTGCGATAAAACCTGTTTTTGGCTAATCTCCATCTTAAGTTCCATTGCAAATCCCCTTTTCTCTTATGTCGTAATAATATTTATAACCCTATCCGTCAGGGTTTTTTATGCTTCTATACATGATTCCGAATAACTTTATTTTACAACATTTTATGAGTAACCGCAATGTTACCACTTCCAAAAATGATCCGATTGGAAATACTTATTTTTACAATTATTTCTGATATCCAAGGAATGCTCTTACACAACTTAACTGCGCAAAATCCTTTGTTCCGAAACCATATCCGATCTCTTCGATTTCCATATGCATTTCTTTTGTATAGGTCTCAACAAAATATTTCAAAATAGCTGCACCGGTCGGTGTCAATAATTCTCCGTCAAAACTGCTGCTGTATACCGGCATGCCTTTGATGATCTCTGCTGTGGCCGGAGCCGGAACCGGGAGAATGCCATGTGCACAACGAACAGTACCATTTCCAACGCAGACCGGAGACGCCTGTACCTCTTCCACACCCAGCATTTCCATTGCCAGACAGCTTCCAGCAACGTCAATGAGTGCATCTACAGATCCTACCTCATGGAAATGGATCTGATCCATATCGGTACGGTGTACTTTACTTTCAGCAGCTGCAATTTCACGGTAAATTCCCTCTGCATGTTTTTTTACCTGATCGCTGAAATCCAGCTTTGAGATCTGTTCCAAAATAGCTGCAACACTTGTGTGGGAATGATGACCATGCGCATGACTATGATCATGAGTATGATCTCCGTGCATATGTTCATGTGAATGTGCTTCCTCATGATTGTGAATGTGCGCTTCTTCATGATGAGAATGTACATGATCATGTGAATGACCATGGTCTTCTTCGGCATGATCGTGATTCTCATGTTCATGATGGTGTTCATGCATATGTTCGTGGTCGTGGTGATCGTGTCCGTCCTCATGGTGGTGATGCTCTTCCGCACCTTCTTCAATACCATTGATCTCCACCTTCATATGGATTCCACCAATTCCCTGCTTGCATTCCTCCTGTGGGATCACATGCACGTCTTCGCGGATCTGATTCATTTTTTCTAAAAATTCTGCTTTCTGCTCCTCTGTCAGCAGACTGTATAATGCACCCATCAGCATATCCCCGGCTGCACCGGTTTTACATTCCAGATATAATACTTTTTTCATAATGAGCTCCTTTTTGTATAAATATATAAATCTGTTTACTTTACAAATTTCTGTATGGCATCTCCAAACTCTTTGATTTTTTCGAAATCTTCTTCTTCCACGGCCTCCACGATGCAATGGTTCAGATGATCCATCAGGATAACTTTACCCGCATTATTAATCGCGGACTTCACTGCCGCCAGCTGTGTCAGGATTTCGGAACAGTCCTCTTCCCTGTCCACCATCCGTTTTACCGCCTCCAGATGCCCAATGGCCTTTGCCAGACGGTTCGATACTGCTTTAGAGTTGGGATGATGGTGTCCGTGGCCTTCTTTTCCATCATGAGAATGGTCGTGTTCAATCCCGAGTTCATGAGCCAGTCTGTGCGCCTTATCCGCTGATGTTTCCATATTCTGTTTTTCTTCCAGACAAATCTCTTTTTCCTGTCCCATCTTCTCACCTCTTCATGATCTTATTGGCCAGACAAGCTGCGCCATATCCATTATCAATATTTACCACACCGATACCATTTGCACAACTGTTCAGCATGGATAATAATGCGGCAAGACCACCAAAGCTTGCACCGTATCCCACACTGGTCGGCACTGCGATCACCGGCACTTCCACCAGGCCGCCGACCACGCTGGCCAGCGCGCCTTCCATACCCGCAATTACGATAATTACGTCTGCGCTCTGGATCCGGTCGATTTTTCCAAATAACCGATGAATTCCGGCCACGCCTACATCATATACTCTGTCTACTTTATCCCCGAAAAATTCGGCTGTCAATGCCGCTTCCTCTGCCACCGGAATATCAGAAGTTCCGGCTGTCACAACTGCGATGGTTCCTTTTTCTTCTTTTGGTGCCGGCATGTTTCCTACTATGATAATTTGGGAAAGTTTTTCATATACTGCTTCCGGAGCAACTTCTTTTACCGCTTCATAAGCAGCTTCCGATGCCCGTGTTACAAGAATTCTTGCATTGTCATGCATCATGTGGCTGACAATTCCCGCAATCTGCTCCGGTGCCTTTCCCTGTCCAAAAATAACTTCCGCTTCACCGGTACGCAGATTTCTGTGCTGATCAATATTGGCATATCCGATATCTTCATATGGCAAATGCTTCAAAGATTCCAATGCAGTGTCTACATCCATTTGATTTTCGGAAACTTTTTTCAGTATATCTGATAAATATGTAACGTCCATGATTCACCCTCCAACCTCTGTCTCTTCCATAAAAGTCTATGTAAATTCTATTTCATTTCTTACCAAAATACATTGCAATTCTCATGCCAATTTTTATTACTACCATTTTAACAGGATTTCCGTGATTTTTCACCTATATTTGTTTCATTTTATAAATAAATGTGTTTTTTTGTTGCAGATTGGAAACAAACCTTTACTTATTTGAGGGCAATTTAACTTTATTTTTTTATCATATTTTTCGTTTGTTGCATTTCGTCAACACATTTGCAACAACTATTTACTTTCTCCCTACTTATTGGTACAATATTAACATTATTAACGACCCTGGGGGAGGAATTTTATACAAATGAATCAATATAAAGCAATTTACCAGATTCGAGAAATGCTGCAAAACCTGATATCCGAATATCCGGACCAGGAATTACAGCAAAAATTACATGCCATCGACCAGGAACTTGACTACTTTCTGGACCGTGGCATTGATTTCAAGCAGGTAGTAGACGGACTTGACGACAGCATTTTTATTACAGACAAGGACGGCAATGTGCTGTATATCAACCCGGCCTACACTCGCAATACCGGCATCGCACCAGAACGTGTACTGAACCACAATGTCTATGATCTGATTGAAAAAGACAAGCTCTACAGTGGCGGTGCCATTCCGGATGTACTTCGCACGAAAAAATCTGCATTCCGGCTTTCCACCACTTATGGAACCGGTGCACCTTTAATGGGTTACGCCTCCGGTACACCAATTTTTGATTCCGAGGGTAATCTACATCAGGTCATCGCCAGCAGCCGGCCAATTGTCACGCTGCAGTCTCTGAAGGAAGATTTTAATACCTTTTTAAAAGAAGTACAGGAAATGAACCCGCAGAATACCTGCACTGTATCAGAGAAAAATCTTTCTACTGAAATGATCGGAAAGGACGGCACGCTTGCAAATATCTGGACGCTGATCAATCACGTTGCTCCATCCGATGCAACCGTTTTGATCACCGGTGAATCCGGTGCCGGAAAAGAAGTCGTTGCTGACGAGATCTACCGAAACAGCAAGCGAAACGACAAACCGTTTGTAAAGATCAACTGTGCGGCCATCCCGGCACACTTGCTGGAATCGGAATTATTCGGCTATGAAAAAGGTGCTTTTTCCGGTGCAAACACAAAAGGAAAACAGGGATTATTTGAACTTGCAAACCACGGAACACTGATGCTTGACGAGATTGGTGATATGCCGATGGATCTTCAGGTAAAACTGCTGCGTGCAATTCAGCAACAGGAGATCACCCGTATCGGCGGTTCCAAACCGATCCACCTTGATATCCGTTTCCTTGCACTGACCAACTCAAACCTCAAGGAAAAAATTGCAAATGGAACCTTCCGTCAGGATCTGTACTACCGTTTGAATGTTATTCCGATCTACGTACCACCATTGCGAGAACGTGTCGCAGATATTGAACCATTATGCAACCGTTTTATTGAAATCTTTTCAGAAAAATATAACCGTCCGTTTTCACTGACGGAACAGCAGTTATACTATCTGAAACAATACTCCTGGCCGGGAAATATCCGCGAGCTGGAGAACATTATTGAATACCTCGTATTGTGCAGTTCCGGTATCGGACAGGTAGATGATTCCATCATCGCCGGTCTGTTGAATATTTCACTGGAACAGGAGCCGATCCACTCCGACACGGTGGATTTCAGCACAGCTGTTGCACAATTTGAGAAAAATCTGCTGGAAAACACATTGAAAACCTGTGGCAATCTGCGGGAAGCAGGACAGAAACTGAACATTAATGCTTCTACCATCTCCCGCAAGATCAAGCAGTACAACATTAATTACTCCAATAAAAAGGAATAACATTTGATTCTTTTTGCTATAAAAAAGACCGTATCCACAGCACTCAGCGTTTTTCGCAACCTGACTGCTGTGGATACGGTTTCTATTTTTTGAAGGTCTTTAGGTTTGGTTTAGGTGAATTAAAATGAGCTTTGTCTATGCAATTGCCGCAGCACCGAATCTCTGCTCCGCTGCTGCATGTACCATTTCTTCCCAGGATGAAAATCTGGTACTTTCTTTTACGAAGTTATCCATCAAAAGCTGTGCATAGATCATCTTGTCAGCTTTCCAATTTGTGATAACCGCGCTGGAATACTGAAACCCCTCAAAGTTGGAAAAATTTGTATTTTCCTCCATAAAGTCATCTGTAAAAATGGCATTCAGCAAATTGCGGAGTTTCTGATCCATGTCTACGTATACATATCCTTCCATTACTTCTCGTCCGGATGCTCCTCGTAGTATTTATCAGCTGCTTTGAATACGAAATCACGCCATACAGCTGCGTCTCTTGCCATACATGGACGGATGATTTCTTCCTCCTGGTCGCCCATACCATTGATGACTTCTTTTCTCTGAACGGTCAGATACAGTGCCGGCTCATTTGGCGGGCAGCCAAGGATCCAGTATGCATTCGGATGATCTTTCAGATATTTTCTTGTACAGTTTCCGTGAAGTACGATCTTCTCGTCCGGAATATCCTTCGGAATCTCGTTCTTTCCACCGATAACAACGGTCATACCTGCGTTTTTGTCATATTCGTTAACAGCTTTCAGCTCTTCCATGTTGATTGCAAGAAGGGCCTGACAGCTGGAACATGCGCCTTCGCATTTTACGTCATATTCCGGCCAGCGTGTACTCATGTCGCCGATATATGGAATCCACATTTTTTTGTAGCTCTCTTCGATGGTATTGCCAACAACCTCAATGTCCTCAAGGTCATAGTTTCCAAGACCAGTCTCTTTTGCTACTTTGAAATAATCTACGCAGGAAGTGTCGATACCTGTTACTTCACATGCCACACGGTCGATCGCAACCGGATCTTTGGATCCAAGGATCATGTTTGTCTCGATTGGAACCGGCATATGCGGGCTGTATCCGCTTGCTGCACGCATAGCATCCATGATATTGATGTCGGCACGACATGCACTCCATACATCCATCATGGCCATGGTCAGGTTCTGCTGATGCATCTGCATATGTACTTTATCCTGTACAACACCTTTGATGTTCTTTAATGCTCCTGAGAATACCATGCTGGCATGTGCTTTCAGGATCGGAAGGTTGATCAGGTGATCTGCCTCCATCAGAAATTTCGGAAGCAATACATGATCGATGTTGGAACGGTAACCACGAACGGCAACATTTACCAGATCTTTGTCACGTTTGATATCCTTTAACTCCACGCCCTCTTCTTCTGCTACCGCAGCGATTCCACTTACGCGGAAGCACTCCTCTGTGTCACATCCGATCGCAGCTGCCTCAGCAACAATAATACGTTTCGGGTTCGCTTTTTTTACCTCACGGATAACGGCACGAACCACCTCCGGGTTTGTACATACTGATGTCTCCGGCGGCTCCGCATGTCCTGCATTCGGTTTCAGTACAACTGTGGAACCTTTTCTGATCACATTTTCGACGCCACCCATTAAATCAAATACTTTGGTTACATTTTCCTGAATATCGGTTCCTTTTACAAGGGCTACCAGGGATTTTTTCGCCATATTGATACGTCCTCCTCTGTTTTTCTTCTGCTCTATTAATATGCAAAATATATGCCAACTTTTTTACCCGAGTTTTCCGCATTTTTCCGCTCTGCTTGTTGCATCATTGCATATTTTTATATATTCTGTTGCAAAACTATCACACTTTATCCTTTTGCCAGTTCAAAAATTGCCTGCACATCAAACCGGTTCAAAGGCTGAAAATTTTCTCCCACAACAGATCTCTGATCCGGCAGCATTTTCTCTGCCAGTTTTCTACTGTCCGTATTTATGATTCCGGCTTCTCGAAGCGTCACCGGCAATCCCACGGAACACAGGAAATTCTGAAATCTGGAAATACCTTCCTGTGCTGCAGCCTCCGCATTTCTGCCGTCCTCGTTCTCATCATACGGAACATCCCATACTTCCTTTGAAAAAACAGCAATTTCCCGGGGATGGCTCAGCAGCATGTACTTGCACCAGGCAGGCATCAGAATTCCAAGTGCCAGACCATGTGGCAGATCATATTCTTCTGTCAGAATATGAGACATCTCATGACATGCAAATACGCCTTCTGCGCCGATCATATCACTGTGTGCCATTGTGGCTGCCCACATAAGCTGGCTTCTGGCCTCATAATCTTCCGGTATCTTCTGTACCAACGGCAGTTCTGACAAAACAGTCTTCATCACCGCAGTACAAAGTCCGCTGCGCAGGACGCCTTTCTGTCCAAGGTGAAAATACCGTTCAAAAGCATGCGCAAAAATATCGATGGATCCGATTGAACTCTGTCTCGCCGGAGCAGTATACGTCAGTTCCGGATTCAGCAGCGCAAATTTAGGGAAGGTCAGGGGATGATAAAATGCTGTCTTTTTCCCAAGTTTTTCATTAGATAACACGGAAACACAATTTGCCTCACTGGCTGTCGCTGCCATTGTCAGTACAACGCCAACCGGAATGGCCTTTTCCGGTATTGCTTTTCCGGAATAAAAATCCCAGAGATTTCCGGCATAACAGCTGCCAATGCTGACTGCTTTTGCTGTATCAATGACACTGCCGCCGCCCACTGCGACCAGCAGATCGATCTTTTTTTCTTTTACAAACGCACAGATTTTTTCGGTTGTGGAAAGCAATGGATTCTCGGTAATCCCACCATAGCACTCACAGCATCCACCATATTCTTCTATATCTTTCTGAATAGATGGAAGAAGACCACTTTTTACCACGCGCTCACTTCCATACAAAAGCAGGATATGCTTTCCATATGCGGCGGCCAGTTTCCCGGCCTGCCGCTCTGCATTTTTCCCAAATATAATATGTGTCGGAAGAAAAAATTCAAAATCTTTCATAACAAGTTACCAATTTGTCTAGTTCTTTTTCCAATCCAGATTGAACTGATGATCTTTTGTCAGACCAACAAAAATAATGTTGATCAGCGCGATCACTGCCAGAATTAAGTAACTCCATCTCAGACTTCCGGTTACATTTAAGCTGATACCATTGATCATAAATGCACATGCAGTCAGAATGGACTGAATCGGAAAGATTACACTGTTTACAGTTTCAAAACCATGACGTCCGAATACAGATGACGGGAAAGATGTCATAAAGTTTGCGGAGCCGCCAATGGAAATACCGATCATGACAACGGCAATATACATACCTGCTGTAGTATTGGTTACATTTGCGAGAATAGCTGCTGCATACCATACGCAGAACAGGACCATAACTTTCTTTGTACCAAATTTGTCATCTAAGATTCCGATAAACCAGGAACCGAAGATTCCTACGACTGCGATAACTGTCATCATGGAGATGGCCTGCGTCGCAGACATACCAAGCTCCTGATTTCTGACTACCAACTGACTCATAACACCGGTAGAACAGCACTGTAAAATACCTGTTGCAATCGCTACAGTCCATACAGCCGGAGTTTTTAACAATTTACCAACAGTCCAGCGGTTGTCTGCCTCTGTATCATCTGTATCGTACTCTGCTTTGTAAACTTCATCAGATACCATATCCGGATTTACACCACGCTCCTGTGGTGTATCTCTCATAAATGCAAGACCAATGACTGCAAGTACTGCTACTAATACGCCCGGAACGATCACACCTTTCTCAAATCCCATTTTTGCAATGATGAGTGTCATCATCGGAACCCATGTTGCAGATGCGATATTTAATCCCATGGTGGTGTAACCCATAACAACTCCTTTACGTTTCGGGAACCACTGTGCTACCAGCGCGCCACCTGCTACATATCCTGCAGACATGATAGAACCGATCAGGCAGGTATATGCAATGGTATACACTGCCAGATTTGGACAGTTACCCATAACGATATATGCGATACCTGAAATGATCAATGTGATACCGGCCACTTTTCTTGCGCCGATTTTCTTTGTCAGCTGTGAAAATGCGATGTAGAAGATAACACCGAGAATTCCACCGTAAGAGTTCATCTGCAATACAGTACCTGACTGAATACCAAGATGTTCAGCTACCGCCGGTGCTGTGATGTTGTTTCCGTCTGTACAGAATCCTACGAAGAACCAGAACATGGCCATACAGAAAATAATTGTGCCCCAACCTGCTTTACCAAAACTTACCAGGGAGTTTCCACTTTTTTTGTTGTTTCCCATAATTTTCTCCTCTTGATACATTCAGATATACTTGATCCCTTCTTTTCAAGTCGAACACAGGTGAGACTTGGTGCGTGATTCTGGTCAGCATAAGCTGACATATTCTTCTCAGAATCACTGCACATCCTCACAGAGTGTTTATCTCAGTCGGAGATTGAACTCAGACTGAGATGAACATACCTGAACGCACACTTTTCCTAACTTTTTATACTTATACCTATCCGAAAAAATAATTACCCCGTATTTTTATTTTACTGCATTTCAATAACTACTGTTGTACCCATTCCACCACCGGCACAAAGTGTTGCCACACCGTAACGCTGTTTCCGGCGTTTCAGCTCATACATGAGTGTAATGACAATTCTGGAACCGGTTGCTCCTACCGGATGTCCCAGGGAAATACCGCCGCCGTTGACATTCAGTTTGTCATCCGGAACGCCAAGCTCCTGCTGACATGCCAGACACTGGGAAGAGAATGCCTCGTTGATTTCAAACAGATCGATATCATCTACTGTCAAGCCTGCTTTTTCCAGAGCTTTCTTTGTGGAGCTGATCGGGCCGATACCCATTAATTCAGGCTCTACGCCTGTGGTTGCCACACTGACTACTTTTGCAATGATCGGGCAGCCAAGTTCTTTTGCTTTTTCTTCAGACATCAGGATGACTCCGGAAGAAGCATCGTTCATTCCGGATGCATTTCCTGCGGTTACTTTTCCACCTTCTTTGAACGCCGGTTTCAATTTTTGAAGACCTTCGATTGTTGCGTTTCGTTTTGGATACTCATCTGTGGTGTATACAGTCTCTCCTTTTCTGGATTTTACTGTTACCGGAATGATTTCCTCCTCAAAACGTCCTGCATCGATGGCTGCTACTGCACGCTTCTGGGAACGGAGAGAATATGCATCCATCTGTTCTCTTGTAATGCCATATTTATCCGCTACATTCTCTGCGGTAATTCCCATAGCGGGACCAACACCCAGATTTGTCAGGGAATCCCACATGGAATCACGCATCTCCATATGGCCATATTTCTGACCATAACGGGCATTGAATACCATATGCGGTGCAGTGCTCATGCTGTCAGAACCACCTGCCATGATACATTCAGCTTCTCCGGCGCGGATCTGATAAAATCCCATCTGGATCGCTGACATGGAAGAGGTACAGTTTCTGTGGATCGTGATACCCGGAACCGTTACCGGAAGGCCGGATTTTACTGCTGCCACTCTGGCCAGGTTGTTTTCTTTGTAAGTTCTCTGATAATTACATCCCCAGATTACATCATCAATGATCACCGGGGCAATACCTGCTCTTTTTACCAGATTCTGCATAACCGGAATGGTTAATTCTACCGGGGCAAGTGTCTTAAACTGTCCACCAATCGTACCGATCGGAGTACGGCAGCCAGCTACGATTACTACGTCTCTCATATTGCTTTCCTCCCTATAAACGACCAAGTACACGGGCTACTTTGATCAGTCCCTCGGTCAGTTCTTTGTTTGCTTTTTTCACATCTTCTTGGGACCATGTCTCAAGTCCCTGTCCAGTCTTGAATCCAAGGTTGCCTTTTGCAATATTGTCTGTCAGAAGTTTGGACGGTTCTGTACTGTTGCACAGATGCGGGAACAGGTAACTGTGGATGTTGTAAGTCAGATCCAGTCCGCCCATATCCATAACTTCTACCGGTGCGCAGATGCCAAGGCGCATACCGAAACCATATTTGATCGCGTCATCCACATCTGCCGGATCAGCGATATCCTGCTCAATGATATTTAATGCTTCTCTGAATAACGCATGCTGCATACGGTTTGCAAGGAATCCCGGAACGTCCTTTTTTACGATAACCGGACGTTTTCCTGCCTCTTTTAACAGATCGTAAGTAGCCTGTACGGTCTCATCAGATACATATTTTGTCTTGATAACCTCTACTAACGGAACAAGATAAGCCGGGTTCCAGTAGTGCGTGCCGATGATACGTTCTTTATGTACAGATTTCTCTGCGATCTCTGTGATACTGATGGCTGAAGTATTTGTTGCAAGGATGGTGGAAACCGGGAAGATCGCATCCATTTTTGCAAAATAGTCCTGCTTAATCTCCAGTTTTTCAATAATTCCTTCAAATACGATATCTGCAAAATCTGCAACTTCTTCAATTGTATCTACAAAGCTGATTCTTGCTGCTGCATCGTCAGCTTCCTGCTGTGTCATTACATCATTCTCAACTAATACACTCAGGTTGTCTCTTACGACAGCTGCCGCATCACAGCGGATTTTGTCGTCATATACATAAATTACTTTTACCTGATGTCCTTTTGTAGCGAAAAGCTGGGCAATTCCAAGTCCCATTTTTCCAGCGCCAAGGACAGCAATATTTTTTTTATTCATCGTTTCCCCTCTTGAAAAAAGGCGGAGCAGACATCCGTTGGGGGTATAACAGATTCTTTTTGTATTGTTAAAACTGCTATAGCGGATATCTGACTCCTGGCCTTTCTGAAATTACTAAATTACCTTTTTTCTAATTCAAGAATGCTCTCGGCATTCTTGCTGCGAGATGCACGTCATGCAACACATGACATATTCTTCTGTGCATCTCTGCAAGTTTGTACTTAATATACGCCATACGGATATTCTTTGTCCGGTACGCTTCTGTCGATTCTGTCAGATGGAACAAATGCAACGGCACGAACGATAGTTCCGTCACCCATGTACCAGCGAAGCGGGAATGCACAGAATAAGAATCTCTGGTTTGTTACTTTATCCAGATCTCCACCAAGGTTTTCAATACCCATTACGTTGTTTGCCATTAAAATGTCATGGCATGGCTCCCACTCCGGGAAATCGTCTTTTGCCGGATGTCCGAACTCTTCTTCGTACTCCTCGCAGATACGTGGAACGTATGGGCCAGGGCCGTGGTCTGCTGCATATGTATAAAGGATATGGTCAATTGCCTGCATATCGAAGCCTACGCCTCTTACATGATGCTCAACGAACCATTTTGCACCATCGATGGAAAGTCCCGGGCTGTATGCGAAGTAATCATCGTTCTCACCCCAGCGTCTGTGTGTACCTGTATTTAACAGAACCCAGTCACCTTCTTTGATTCCACCCGGAACTTTTTTGGCAGCGTTCTCGATGTCTTCTACTGTGATCAGCTCCCATTTTCCTTTCGGGATGTCCAGACATACAGCTTCACCAAAGTAGTTCTGAATTGGAAGCTCATGTGTGAACGGGCTCTCCGGAATTACATGAGATGGGGAATCTGCATGTGTGGAGTTGTGCATATGGAAGGAATTGAAAGTCTGAAGCAGTCTGTAATGCATAGGCATATGCTGTACTCTGTCGATATGGAAATCTCCGTTGGATGGCCAGAGTGGATTTCCTCTACCAAATGGGTTTGACAGGTCGATCAGCTCAAAAGAACCATTTTTGAACATATCGAAAATACTTCCGTCGTAAGGTTTCTTCCAGTCATTTGTGTGCGCGTAGTTTTCTTCGCGTGTGTGTCTTACTGCGATTTCTGACATTTTACTTCTCCTTTTCTTATATCATCATTTTTATTGTGATTTTGTTTACACTTATATATAAAGCAAATGCCATGCCAGTTTTTACCGCACAAAAAAAGCCCGATTTCTCGGGCTTTTTGTTGCAAATATATGTGTTTTTGTTTCCATTTTTCAACGTAACCGTATTTTTTTGTTGCAAAACTGAAATTACCGCATCGCTGCGATCCGGAACATCGGTGTCGATGCAAAATTTACTTTTTCATCTTCGGTCCAAAGCTGCTGCCAGATGTCGGTATCAATCTCTATGTTTGAAAAACCGATACGCTGTAATACTTCTCTGTCCCATTCCGGGCGAAGCTTGCGGCTCAATGGAACATTTTGGGCAATCTCTTCCATTGCGTCAATATCGGTATTGAGATATTCGTCCCTCACCTGATTTGCTTCCGTGGCTGCGCGGTCGGCTTCATAGCCTTTTCGCATTTCTTCATCATACAGATAGCGATACCAGTTTGCATCAAAGTTCAGCATGATCCCCTCTAGTTTTAACACCCGATACCACTCCTGATAAGCAATTTCCGGTTCCTCTAATACCCAGGTCAGATTTCTGCTGAGTACCAGATCAAAACTTTCATCCGCAAATTCCAGTTTCTGTGCATCCATCAGCTTCCATGTAATCTGCTCTGCCAGCGGTCCGGCATTTGCCTGCGCTTCTGCCAGCATTTCTGCAGTACAGTCTATCGCAGTCACCTGATATCCCTCCTGCGCCAGCAGGATGGCGAAAAATCCGGGACCGGTTCCGATATCCAGAATCTGTATTTCTGATTTTTCTTTTTTCGGTAATTGTTTTTTTATCTCTGCAATCCAGTCCTGCCACTTGTTGCCCGCCAGTTCCTCCCGGTTATATTCGGAATAACCTTCGGCGCGGTTTCCCCAGTAACTGACAATTTTTTCTCCCAGTTCTTTCATAATAATACCTGTTCCTTACTTTACCGTCTCTATTTTGTCAAACTGAACTCAGATTCTGTTTAGGATCATCTGATATACCATTTGAAAAAGCATTGCACATCATTTACCAGACAATTTCCCCATCCATCTCAAATCTGGTTCTTTGTTGCTACGATACAGAATAACGGTGTCGGATTGTAAAATTCATCTTTTTCAAGATAGATCTGTTTGCTGATGCCAAGATCTAACTTGATCTGTTCAAATCCAACCTCTCCCAATGCGGTAATGTCCCATGCCGGGCGTACATGATAGCTGATCTCCAACTGGTCTTTGATGGCCTCGCACTCCTGCATCAGATCTCCGGCAATCTGTTTGTGCGCATGATTTTCCGGAAGCTTTTCTCCTTTTCCGGTAAAATCGGCTTTTCCGTAATTGCCGTCAAAGTTCAAAAGCAATCCGCCCGGTTTTAACACGCGATGCCATTCCTGGTAGGCTTCCTGCGGGTGCGGCAAAGTCCAGGTCAGATTTCTGGAAATGACCATGTCAAAACTTTCATCTGCAAATAATAATTTTTCTGCATCCATGACACGAAACTGTGCAGAGCTGTGTAATGTCTGTCCGATTTCCTTTGCTTCCTGAATCATGGATGGAGTCAGATCGATTCCGGTGACACGATGTCCCAGACTGCTGAGCAGAAATGCGAAAAAGCCGGTTCCGGTTCCGATATCCAGAATGCGAAGCTGTCCTCCCGCCGGGATATGTTTTGCAATTTCCCGCAGCCAGCGTTCTGCCATCACACTGTTTAATTCTCTGACACGCAGTTCCGCAAAGGAATGGCTTCTCTGTGTCCAGTAATTTTTAATCCTCATTTTGGGATCCAGATATATCATTCCCTGTTCTGCTGCGTTGCTCATTTGCTGTTCCCCTTTCCGCTTTTCACTGCTGCTTTTTACGTTCTCTTTTTCACTTAAATGTATTTTATACAATAAAAGGGTGGCTTCACAAGCCACCCAGGGGGATATTATTTCTTCAACTATGCTGCAGAACTATATCTGTCTGCAAAAAATCCTATTACTTCAAATAAAAAGTATAATCTGCTGCTTTCACCCGGCCGAATTACTTTACTGCCCCAGCATTGCCGCTTCGATCAGCATTTTGGTATAGTCGTTTTCCGGCGCATTGATCACACGGTCAGGTGTTCCTTCTTCCATAATATTTCCCTGATACATAACTATGACGCGGTCACACAAGTACTGTACCAATGCCAGATCATGACTGATGAGAAGAATAGATAAATTCATTTCTTTCTGCAATCGTTTCAATAATTCTATGATCTGCATCTGTACCGTCACATCCAGTGCGCTGGTTGCCTCATCACAGATCAGGATTTTCGGATGGACTGCCAGCGCACGGGCGATCGCCGCCCTCTGGCACTGTCCGCCGCTGACCTGATTCGGATAGCGGTCTGCAATCTCTGTCGGAAGCTCCACCTGCTGCAATAACTGTTCCAACCGATTCTGCGCTTCTTTTTTGCTGACACCATGGTTTCGCATGCTTTCCATAATACTGGCTCCCAATTTTTTTCTGGGATCAAAGGAATCCTGCGGCACCTGAAATACCATCTGTATTTCCGTATAAAATTCTTTTAAGGATTTTCCTCTCAGTTTCTGAATATCAGTTCCGTTCAGAAAAATATCCCCCTCATCCGGTTTTAACAGATGGGTGAGCATCTTTACAGTCGTGCTTTTTCCGCAACCGCTTTCTCCCACGATTCCCAGACATTCGCCACGCTGCAATGAAAAACTGATGCCATTTACCGCTGTGAACAATTTTTTATTTTTGTAAAATTGTTTTGATAAATTTTTCACTTCTAATATTGTATCCATAGCTAATATTACGCCCCTGATTTAACTCCGTTTCAAATGCAGCATCGAACCGATCAGTTTTTTCGTATATCCATCCTGAGGATGATTCAGCACGTCCTCTTTTGTGCCATATTCCACCAGTTTTCCCTGATGCATGACTGCCACCTGGTTTGCCAGATAATTGACCACACCAATATTGTGCGTCACCAGAACAATCGACGTTCCGTACATATCACGTAATTTTTTCATTTCCTGCAACACCTGAAGCTGTACCGTCACATCCAGCGCACTGGTTGGTTCATCTGCCAGCAGCAAGCGCGGTCGAAGCACCATGGCAAGCACGATTCCCACACGCTGATTCATGCCGCCGGAAAATTCAAAAGGATAACTTTTTAAAATCTGCTCTCCGTTGGTAAATCGCAGCTGTTCAAATAATTCCAGCGCCCGGTCACGAATCTCTCCTTTTGAAACAGATTCATGTTCCAATACTGCTTCATAAAGCTGTTCTTCTATCGTCCGAATCGGACAGAGGGATGCGCCTGCGTTCTGAAAGATCATACCGATTTCTGCGCCACGCAGACGGCGCAGTTCTTCTCCGTGAATTTGTGTCATATCGATTGTCCTATTTATTCCCTGATAGAGAATCTGTCCCCGTGTGACCGTTCCGCCTTCTCCAAGCAATCCCATCGCTGCCCGGAGCAGGGTGCTTTTTCCACTTCCTGACTCTCCGACGATACCAAGGTTTTCTCCCGGTTTCATTGCCAGCGAAACGTTTTCTATTACCTGTTTTTTTCCATAATGAATATCGACATTCCGATATTCTAATATACTGTCTGTCTTTCTATCCATACTAATTATTTCCGAAACTCTCTCTGCTTCTAATCTGCTTTTACACGAATGATCTGTTTTCCTTGTATATCATAATTTCATCGCTCAATCACTTCGTTTGAAAAAACAATTCTATCTCTATCACGCAATTCCTTTTTCCCATTCAATTAGATCATATCCCGCACAGTGTCTCCCAGAAGATTAAACAGCGCAACGGTCACAAACATTGCTATTCCCGGTGCGATCACGATCCACGGACAGGTCTGCAGCATACTTCTGCCATTGCTCATCATGGAACCCCATTCCGCCATCGGCGGCGTTGCACCAAGTCCCAGAAAAGATAACCCTGCCAGCTCCAGGATCATAGTTCCGATATCCAGCATAGCTGTCACGATCATGGTTCCCGCAATATTGGGAAAGATATGTCTGAGGAGAATCTGCATTCCATTACACCCTGACAATTTTGCCGCCGCAATATACGGCATTTCCTTTACCGTCAGCGTCTGACTGCGGGCAAGACGGGCAAATTTCGTCCAGGAAATACAGGCAAGGGCGATCACCGCACTTTTTAAACCACCGCTTAAGACACCTGCCACCGCAATGGCAAATACCATACCCGGAAATGCCAGAAACAGATCTGAGATCCGCATGATTAGATCATCCATTTTTCCACCAAAATACCCGCCGATCATTCCAAGAATCGTACCTGTAACGGAAATGATCAGCACCAGCGCTAACGCAGAAAATACCGTTGTCTGAGCGCCCAAAATCACACGGGATAGCATATCCCTTCCATAGCGGTCGGTTCCAAACAAGTGCTGCGCCGATGGTTTTGCCAACGCATTTGCCAGATCCTGCTCATAGGGATCATAGGGAACCAGATGTTTCGCAAAAGCCGCAGTAAAAAGCAGAATTCCTACCAAGATTAACAGTATGATAAATTTTACTTTTGTCTTTTTTGTACGCATGTTATCATCTCCTGTTTTCTCAGGAATTTTCCTGTAACCGGATACGCGGATCCAGATAATGGTAAATAATATCCGTCACCAGATTTACCATTACATAAATAATCGCCATCCAGACCACATACACCTGTATCACCGGATAATCTCTGGTCAAAATTGCATCTACTGCCATTTTCCCAACGCCATCCCACATAAAAATTGATTCCACGATGGCCGTTCCTCCAAGCAGCGAACCGATAGACAGTGACAATAGCGTTACGATGGTCAGCATCGATGCTTTCAATACACTTCCAACCAGGATTTTTCGCTCTCTGACACCCCGTGCACGGGCTCCGACCACATAATCTTTTTTCAATTCTTCCAAAACCGTTGCCCGGATCTGCCTGGTATATTTTGCAGACATGGCGATAGACAACGTCAGTGTCGGCAGAACGATACTTTTCCATCCCTGACCGCTTCCCATCACCGGAAACCAGCCAAGTTTCAGGGAAAACAGATACATCAGCAATAACGCAACAAAAAATCCGGGCATGGAATTTCCGATAAAACTTAAGATCCGGATAAAATAATCGGTAAATCTGTTTTTTCGCACCGCGGAGAGAATTCCCAACGGGATCGACAGTGCAATGGTCAGCAAAATGGACGTGATCGTCAGATAAATCGTCATAGGTAATTTTGTCAAAAACATCTGCAATACCGGCTGCCCGGAGATATAGGAGGTTCCCATATCCCCTTTCAGCATATTTCCCACCCAGTTCAGATACTGCACCGGCACAGATTTGTCCAGTCCCAGGTCTTCCCTGACGGCTGCTTTCTGTTCTTCCGTCCACGCCATTCCAGTATTCTGCTCCATCATGTCAACTGCATCCACCGACGACGTATGCATCAGCACAAAGGTCAGCAGCGTAATGCCAAACAGAATCGGTATCAGTTGTAATAATCGTTTTATGATATATTTTTTCATACCTGTTCGTATTTTTCCTTACATAATCAGAAATATCTGTTTCTCCTGATATGTTCTATCATATATAATCTTCTTGCACATCATCTATAGAGTCGAAAATCATCTCACATCTGATGTTTTCTGCTCCGTTTTTCCTGTTACTCTTTGTCCAAATCTGCCGTAATTTCGTAGTAATCTGAAGGATGTGCCACCAGACCTGACACGCCTTTTCCCGATACCATAGACATTTTCAAATGAGATGCAAAAACAAATGCATGGTCATCCAGAATCGTCTGTGTCATCTGTGTGGCCAGAGACGCACGTTCCGTCGGATCAAAAGTAACTGCCATCTGTTTTTCCAGTGCTTCCAACGCATCACTGTGATATCCGCCACGGTTCTTTGTAGAGCTATCCAGACAATGTGTGGTGAAGAAATACTCCGGATCACCAGTCGGTGCACTGACAAAAGCTCCTACAAAAATGTCCCAGTCGCCTTTATCCAGATAATCCTGATAGTTAGCTGTACTGTTTACCTGAACATCGATTCCAATATCTTCCATGGTCGCCTGTACCGATTCTGCCAGCAGAGGTAACTCCTGACGGCTTGGATAAGTCACCCAGCGGATCGTCAATTTTTTGCCATTTTTATCTACATAGCCGTCCCCGTCGGTATCCGTCCAACCGGCATTTTTCAGTAATTCTTTTGCTTTTGCCGGATCATAACTTTCCGCGGTTACAGTAATATCACCAAAGGTAAAACTTTCCGGGAACGGTCCTACTGCCGCTGCCCCGTTTCCATCCAGCAATACCGAAGTAAAGTTTTCCTTGTCAATCGCACTTGCGATTGCTGCCCGAACGTTATCATCCTGAAGTGCTTCTGTCGCGTAATTCATCTGTGCAAAGAACGAACGGGAAGTCTCACAGGAAGAAATCGTATATGATTCTTTTTCAAACAGTGGCAGACTTGCATACGGAAGTCCGTAAGCGGCATCCAGTTCGCCGGACTGCATGGCCATGGTCATAGTATCTCCATCGGTGATCGTTTTTACATAAATCGTATCCAGATGCGGTGTGCCGTTCCAGTAGTTTTCATTTTTTACCAGTGTCAGACCTTTATCCGTTTCCAGCTCCTGTACGATGTACGGTCCCGTTCCAATCACTTTTCCATCCTCTGTAATGCCCGCTTCCATATCAATGATACAGCCATACGGATCCGACAGGTAATTCATCAATGCCGGAACCGGTTCACTGGTTGTGATCGTCAGTGTCTGACCATCCGCCTCAATATTGCTGATTTTCAGGTCACCTGCCGCACGTTCATGAACCGCCACCAGATCATCCAGACATTCTTTGACTGCTTGCGCATCCATTTTTCGTCCACTGGAAAATGTCACATCATCGCGCAAAGTGATCGTCCATGTATTTTCATCTGTATTTTCATAAGACTGTGCCAGCCATGGCTCTAATTCCATCGAATCAGAATACTTAAATAACGTCTCCCCGATTCCATAACGGATACAGGCCCATCCGGAATATCCTCTGTGTGGGTTCACGTCCGACTCATCGTTTTCTGCATTAAATGTGGTATCTCCGTAAGTAAATACTTTCGCACCGGTATTTTCAGCATTTGCAGAACTGCTATTCCTGGTGCTGCTGCCTCCGCATCCTGCCAACAGACCCAATATCAGTGCTGCGGTCAGAAGAACTCCCCCCATTTTTACGATTCTTTTATGTTTCATTATTTTCCCCTGTCTGCTTTTATTTGTATTTTATCTGCATTTTTCTTAGTTACAATTACATTCGTTTTCCATATGCTCTCACAGCCATTTTAACTTTTTATCAGATTAACAAAATCAGGGCTTTCTCACAAGCCACCCAGGGGGATACAAAAAGACACCGGAAGCTTTCACTTCCGATGCCTTTTGGAAATGAATATTATAATGTGAGATAATTTCCGTATAACTTATTTCTCCCAGTGATCTTTCTCCTGTGCGTATAATTCCGGAAGAATTTTTGCAAGGTTGGAGAACTCTTTTACGTTGTGGTTTAACAGACAGATCGGTCCCTCTTTCGGAATCGTAACTCCGTCCGGGATGCATTTTACTGCTTTGCCGTCGATGATCTGATATCCGAACCAGAACATGGACTGTAACTGGGATCCGCCTTCTACCGGACGCAGGAAATGTGTCATAACAACAGGTACATCCGGCGTCTCATCATCGCCAACGATTTTTACGTTTGCGCAGATCAGTGCGTTACACTCGTCGGTATCGATACGGGATGTATCATAACCAAGTTTACCCGGCTCTTCAAAGCTTATCGTCAGCATACCGGCTCCACCCGGAAGTCCGATATCCTCCCAGATGTGATGAACGCTGCCCCAGTGACGCTCTCTCATGGATAAGGACATATCTACTGCGCGAGCCGGATCTTCCAGATATACATCATAATGATCCTCGTTATCCCAACATGCATAACGAAGTCTGTCGATCGGATGCCATGCAAACCACCAGTCAAACATTTCACCTGTTACATTTGGGAAAAATGTCGGGTTTGCTGTCATTGCTGTACCGTTCTCCAACTGCCACCATCCGAAATCAACTGCCGGTGCACCATCAAATAATTTATTTCTGTCTTCGATCCTCAAAGCATCTTTTGGATCCAGAGACTCTTTCGGGATGCGGTCATATTTCTCCTGCTCACCCGCATAAATGTCCTGCGCATAGAATTTATAAAAGCTTTTCTGTTTGTCTTCGTTTGTACATGGTACTTTCTTTGCCATAGTTCTTCTCCTCCTGAATCATATAAATTTTGCTGCGCCTGTCACGCACGTTTTTTTGATGTCTTTATTATAAAATCGCAAAAAAAATCCTGCAAGATAGCCTTGCAGGAATTCTATTCCGAGATATATTCCCATTAGGAATAAATTCTTCTCATTTATACCTTTTCGCAATATTTCTGATCTGCTTATTCCTATATAATATGGTACATCCTTTTTGCAGATCACCGCATATCTATTACTCTCCATTCACCGTCGGGCGCAGCATTCCAAGAAACTTCTGCAGCGATTCCTTCTGATTATTCGGATTCCAGGCACAAATAATGCCGTTTTTCTGATCCACCAGTGGAATCTGCACAATGTCATCCCTGGATGGGAAATCAAAATAATCATCTGCCATCAGAATGACTGCGCTGTCCTTGCGGAATAAATACTGAATTTCATAAGCATTTTTGTAACGATACCGGATCTTTGGTTCCACATGATATGGCTTGAAACGTTCTTCCAGATCCTCCTGATGAGAACCTTTTTTTCCGTGCTCCAGCGTTACAAACTCTTCATATATAATATCGCCCATGGTCAACATGCTTTTTTTTGCCAGATGATGATTTTCAGACATCAAAATCTGGACATTGGAACAGGCCGCCCACTTCCAGCAAAGCTCCTTGCGTTCCAGCGCAAACCGTTCAAAATCCGGCACCATAACAGCATCGTATTTTCCCTCCAGGAGTTTGTCTTCCAGATCGGTCATATATTCACTGGAAAGCTCCAGCTGAATGCTCGGATATGCCTTTTTAAACCGTTCCTCCAGATTCCAGAAATATTTCTCCGGCCGCGCCGTGTTCAGCAAGCCGATATGTAACACAGCCTCTTCATCCGCATACAGCGATGCTGCCCGAATGTAACTGTCATGCATCGCCCGCACCTGCTCGTTCCAGTCGTGATACAGTATTTTTCCCGCGTCCGTCAAATGGATTTCCCTGGTCGTCCGCTGAAACAGCTCGATTCCAAGTTCTTTCTCCATTTTTGCAATACTTTTGCTCACCGCTGACTGCGTCATGTGCAGATAATCACTTGCTTTGGCAAATCCCTCATATTCCGCCACACATAAAAAAATGATGATCTGTTGGATGGAAATGCCCGCCAATGAAAAATCCATGTTTTTGCCCCCTCTTCTTCTGTCTCATATCATGAAAAAATCAGTTCATGAATGGCATTTGCCGTTCGCCAGTTATGCAGGCATGTTGGCTTTCTTGCGCTCATTATAGCTTTTCTTTTTCCTGTTTTCAACCCGATTTATTCCCAGTTGGAATAATTCCGCTTTTTTTATTCATTGGACAGTTTTTCCCCCGCTAAATTATAATATTTTTGTAAAAATAAACTGTAAATTTTAGAAAAGCCTGTGTTTGTGCGGTTTTCGCCGCTTCACAGGCTTTTTACAACTCCGATTTTTGCCGAAAAATCAACAGAAAATCAACAGAGCCGGGAAAATCCACAGCTTCACAAATTCGCCCCCGGCGGCGGTCAAATGTAAAAATATATATGTACCTATTCGCCCGGGAGCAGTACCGTTAGTGTCAAAAACGAATAGTGTTATATTACTGTCTCTTTTCTGTTGCCTGTCAATACTGTACAGATTAGTATTTATCTTTTCAATGGCACGGCGCAACAGTGCCGCACAGTGTCAAGCCGGGCGAAATAGTACCAAGCCGAGAAATCTGAAAAATTCGCTTAAAAATGTGTATAAAATCGCCTGTATTATTTCGGTGTTGGTGGCTCTGTACTGTTCCGGGTGGCGGTGTCCTCGCTGGTGTTATCTGCCGGGGCTTGCTGTGGCTGGTTCGGCTGGTGTATGCTGTGCCGCCTGTGCGCCGCTGGCGGTGCTGGTTCTGTTGTGAGCTGGTGGAGAGATTGCAAACGAACCGCAAGACCTCGCCCGGGTGGTGTTCTACCCCGGATTCGTTGAAAAATTCGGTCAAAAATCCTTTTTAGGTAGGAAGGTAGGACGGCGGCGCAACATTGCGCCCACAGACGCACAGACAGCCCACAGAACGCCCGAAACGCCGCCGGAATACACCAACACGCCCACAGCATAAAAACGCCGCACAGCGCCCCACAGAACGCCGCACAGCGCACACCCGAACCACAGCCCCAACGCAAAAGAGCAAAAGAAAACCCCGGCGGGGTGTTATCCCTCCGGGGCGATGCGCCTGTATTATTTGGATTCGTTCACAGTACATAGAATATCATCAGCGAGTTTTACAGCCGCTTTTAATGCGGTAGGCATTTCAAAAAGTGCGGTTTCGTTGTCCGGGTCAACTGCTGAAAGAACTTTCAAAAGGCTGTAAAGCTGTACGGCGGTTTCTTCAAATTCTTCACGGTTCAAAATATGTACTTCTTTCATGGTGTTATCCTCCTATTATGCGTGTTTCTGATTTTTATAAACTACATCGGCGAAAATTTCGGTTGCTCGCCGTTGTGCTTCTTCGTTGGCGTGGCTGTATATATTGAGCGTAACAGAGGGGTTACAATGCCCTAATTTTTTAGAAACGCTTACAACGTCCGCACCATTCGCAATACTGATTGTTGCCATTGTGTGCCGTAATGCGTGGGGGTGCATACCGGGCAAATTATACTTTTTTCCGAACTGCCGTATATATGCGGTTATGGTGTTCGGGTTTAATATTTCGCCCTCGTTCTGTGTGAAGCAATAGCCCCCGGTTGTTTGTCCCTTGCTGAAATATAACAACGCCTGTTGTTTTCTCCATTCCTTGAGAACCTGTAAAACAGGGGCGTTTATAATGATTTCCCGGCTTTTATGGTTCTTTGGGGTGCTTATATACACGCCTTTTTCTTTGGTGTATTGAGCATTTCGGGAAATGGTGACTTTTCCGGTTTGAAAATTGATTTCTTCCCATTTCAACCCGGCAACCTCACCACGGCGGCAACCGCTATCAATCATAAATAGAACCATAGCCCGCCATTTTAACGGCTCACTGTTCAAGCACTCCATAATATAAGCAAGTTCGCTTTCGGAATATACGAGAGCTTCCCGGGGTATATCGTCCTTGCGTGGTTTGGGCTTTTTCATTCGTTGCATAGGGTTTTGAACTATCACGCCATTTTCAACGGCACTTTCAAAAAGTGTATGCAATGTGGTGTAGTATGTAACAATCGTACCATGTGCAAGCGGCTTTTTGCCGTTTTCCGCTTTGGTGGTCTGTAAATCTGTTATAAATTGCTTCACCATTAGAAAATCAATGTCTTCTAATTTCATTTCACCAAACACAGCCGCCGGACGTTTCAACGCCTGTTTATAACTCTGTATTGTAGTAGCCGAAAGCGTGGCGGCTTTTTCTTTTATGAACAGCTCCGAATATTTGTTAAATGTCGGCTTTTTCTGCTCCTCTGTCTTTTGGTGTTCTGCTTTTTCGGCTTTCTCCTGTGCGTGGGCTTTTTGCTCCTCTTTGGTGAGGATTTCGCCACGATTGCAAGCCGCTTCAAACTCGCCCATAACCTTTTGAAGCTCTCTCACAATCGCTCTTTTGCTCCACCCCTCCGGGGGTGTGTATGTCATTGTGTACGGTGTAAGCTGTTTCCCGGTGAGCTTGTCACGCCCTCGAGATACTTTTATTTGATAGCTTACAATTTGCCCCGCTTTATTTTTTCGGGCTGTATAGCTTGCCATTGTCTCAACCTCCTTTATTTGCTCATTTTCAGAAGCTCCGCAAGAACAACAAACGGCAGTATTAAAACGCAAAGAATAAACATTTTTCTTTCTCCCTCCCTTGAAATTTGGGAGCGGGTAAAATACAATATTGATTGCACCCGCTCCGGGTGTATAGCTCTTTTCTTTCATGCTGTGGCGGCGGTTAGATAAAGGGCTATTTTTTATTGAACCGTAAAACGGCGGTATGTTGTCGGGGTGCTGTACTCGTTGAACAAATCCGGGTACACTTTGCGGAATCCCGAGGAATCGAACCGGGAGGAAGTAACGGGTTTATATGTTGCTTTCGCCGCTCCCTCTGTGACCGTCTCCCGGTCTCCCATGATTGCGAGAATGTCGGCTTTTATGCTGTCATTCATCGCTTCCAATTCCTCAATCAATCGTTTGTTTTCTCTGTACTCATTGCACAGCTTTTCAAATGCGCTCATATTATGCAACCTCCTTTTCAATGGTGTAAAAATCGCTGTGTTTGCCGTGGTGTCCTGTGACGGTAAAACCGCACTTTTTCAGAATCTCCCAAAAGCACGAAGAACCCACGCCGCCCTCAAAATAAGGGATTGCACCATAGCCCGCACCGTAGCCAATAATAGAGCCGTTGGAGCGTCCACAACTTGCCATTTTGCTTTCGTCACTCTCACCAGCGGCAAGGGCGTTTTCTTTGTAGGTGTAGAGAAGCTGTAAAACGCTGTCGCACTGGTTCAGAGCTTCGGCAATAGCCGCTGATTCCTTATCATAACCGCAACCGCTCGCCGTTCCTCTGAATGTCCCGGCGTTGGTCATTGCTTCGGCGTGGGGATTGTAACCCCATGTGCGAGAACGCACCCAGTCAACCGAAATAGACAGATAGGAAAGAGCCGGGGCGGTGGCTACTCGGTCAAGCTGTGCGAGCTGTGCGGCGGTCTTCTTGTCAATCTCTCGGAAAGCTCGAGCCGTGGCAAGCTCCACAGCCTTTTCCCGGGTGATTGTGCCGTTCTTGTACTGCTCCCAGCGTGTAGCGGTGCTGTACTCCTGTAAACCTCTGTCGGGGTCTCCGTGGTGTTCTGCCGCCCATGTCTTCATATATCCGTTGAGGATATAAAAAGCGGTGTTGTTCTTGCGGCTCTCGCTGTCGGTGATAACTTCGTTCTTGATGTTCTTATACTCTTTCATGGTGTGACCTCCTATATAATCTTGTTTGTGTTGTTTGCATTTTCGTTTTGCTATGGTTTCATTCTACACTATAATGCAACGAATGTCAACACCATTTCAAATATTTTTATTTACCCCGGTTTTATTCGTTTCATTATAATGTAGAAAGTGCTTGCTTTCTGTTTCTCGATTCGGTATAATAGAATCAGTAATTCTGAAAACACGAATTGGAGGTAACTTTTATGGAAAATATCCGAAACGAAATCAAATCTTATATTGCGGCTTCCGGCTGGTCTTTGGTCGATATAGTCGCAAAGATGAACGAAAGTCGCTCGGAATCCGAGCAGACCACACCACAGAACATTTCCAACAAATTGACCCGGGGAACGATAAAATATAGCGAAGTGAAAGAAATCGCTGAAATCATCGGTTTCAAAGTCGTTTGGGAAAAACAGGCATAGTCGGAGGAGTGACCCATGAAAAAACATATAGTCGCAAAGTCGAAAGTCGCTCTGATAGTCGCTTGCTTCATGTCACTGGCTGTATCGTTGACAGGCTGTGGCGGCGAAAAGGAGCTAACAAATAGCGCAGAGTACGAGGGCAGTTCCATTGAACTGACAGGCAGTGAGGTTGAAACCACCGATACCGGGAAAGAGGTTTTGAGAGTATCAGCCACTTACACCAACAGCAATTCCGAACCGCAATATGCGTTATCTGCATTTGCTGTAAAGGCATTTCAGAATGATACCGAAATCAATGACTTGTCGGATATAAACGGTAGTGAAGCGGCTCTCATTCAAGAGGTCAAAAACGGAAAGTCGCTATCCGTCAGCTATGTTTTTGAACTTACCGATGAATCCCCGGTGGAAGTCTTTGTATGTACACCAACAGCCAGCGAAGAACATATTGCAAAAGCTGTGTATCTTGATACAGAGCAATCCTCGAGCGAAGAAATCAACTGATAGACAGAAAGCCCCACCCTATACCGGGTAGGGCTTTTGCCATATCTGAACACTTATTCTGTCGGCTCGTCTTCGACAGGGGGCTTTTCATCGCCCATCAAGTCTTTATACTCGGACAGTTTGAACAAAGTCACCATATCCGGGTGTTCCTTCACTACATCGTTGATTTTCTTAATGATAGTGATACAGTCTTCCGGGTTGGAAATATCCAGCCCTTTAACGTCTCTCATGTACCAGTTAATTCTTGCAAGTTCACCCTTGGAGAGACGCTGTTTTTCAGCCTTCACTTCCTGTAACTGGGGAGTGTTATCGAACAGGTCAATATAACGCTGGTACACAGGGTCGTACTGCTTGTCCTTTTCGTCCTCGTTTACGGTGTAGAAAGCGTGGAAGCGAATGTCCATATTATCCCACTTCTTAGAAAACTCGTTGCAAGCCGCCAACAGGTAGTTGCTCGCTTCATTCAGCGTATCGAACATTTCCCGGCAATCGAGCTGTACAGGCAGACAGAGCTTAATACCGTTCTGTTCACTGATAGCCTGTAAAACCCTCATGGACTGGTAGTTCTCGAAGAAAATCGGGAGAATGTGGTGTACCTCAACGGAATCCACATCACCACGCATTCGCAAAGCAGACAGGAGACGAAGCTGTTCGTCAGTAGGGGCAGTACACAGCATATCGCCGATTTTCTCAAACTTGGAACTCGTCAGAATTGCAATATCCTGTTTGGTAGCTTCAATGATGGTTTTCACCATGTCATTGAACTGCTGTACGAGTTTTTCTCGGCGTTCGGCAATTACCTTACCGCTCCACACATCTTTCAGCTTGTCGATATTCGCATACAAATCAGTGCGCTCATTGGTGATAAACACATAGAGTGACTGCATTTGTTTCTGAATACCTGTGAACGTCAGA
Organism: Lachnospiraceae bacterium; assembly: GCA_963617435.1. GTDB lineage: Bacteria > Bacillota > Clostridia > Lachnospirales > Lachnospiraceae > Eubacterium_I. Next base: position 4,554 of record CAVEOS010000017.1, on the reverse strand, counting down.
TTCTTGTCAGCATTTGCGCTGGTTTCTTTCCATTTTTCGTTCAGCTCTTTAATGCCTTCGGATAACTGCTCGAACGATTTATAATCTTTAATATCAACCTTCATTGGGTGTTCCTCCTATTTTTAAATTGTTGTTGTGTATAATTACTGTGTGTCAGCCAGTCAGTAGGGGGGAGTGTTCCCCCTACCGAAGCCCAGCTTCCTCCCAGCACCGAGCATGAGTGTTACCATGCTGATTCTCCTTCCTCGGGTGGTTATTTGGTGAAACTGAAACCGTTCGCTTCTTTCTGCGTGGTAACAGCGTCATTGATGGTACGATTTCCAATCTTAACAACAGTTTGCTCTTTCTTATCAGCCTGTTTTTCGGTTGCAACAACCATACGGTTGATGGAGCTTTCCATGAACTCACGATAGAAGTCTCTCATATCCTCGTACATGGAGCTTTCTGCTGTGCGATAGGATTTCTGATTCTCCTCGTAGACGGACTGTGCCAGCCTGTAAGAAGGGTCATAGCCGCTTGCAGAAGCGAGAGCAAGTCCATCATTCACACCAGCCGTTCCCACCATAACAGCGTTGATAACACCGTTTGCACAGGTAACAAGGTCGTGAGACATAGACTGCCAATATCTCGCAAACTGCGCCATGCCACTCACAATGGAGCTGTGCATGACCTCGGCAAGCTGGAATCGGTTTAGAACCTCGGTAGTGCCATTCACATGACCCACCAGCTCTGCGCCGTTCTCACCAGCCACGAACATAGAGCCATGAGCCTTGTTCGTACCGCCAGCATATTTCGGCATTGCTTTCCACATATTCGGAGTGATGATACCGCCGGAAGCGAACATTTTGATACCGCCACCAGCACTGACAACACCGCCGCCGGATAAGCCGAAAAACTCTTTGATTTTGCCTTTCCATTTGCTAATCAGATTGACAGTTACATCAACAGCACCACCGATTCGGTCTCTGACCCATTGTGCCACTGTACTCCAACCGCTTTTGGCAAGGCTGATACCCTTTTCTACGACATCGCCCATAAAGTTTTTAACCCATGTGCTTACAGCAGACCAACCACTCTTGATAAGGCTGATTGCCTGTGAGAGAATCGGGATATTACCAATCCAGTTTTTAACGGTAGACCACAGGTGCTTAATGAGCTGAATCCCTTGGGAGAGAATTGGAATGTTGCCAATCCAGTTCTTTACGGTAGACCACAGGTGCTTCACAAGAGCGATACCTTGGTCGAGTGTAGGAATGTTACCAATCCAGTTCTTTACCGTAGTCCACAAGCGTTTTGTCAGTGCAATGCCTTGGTCGAGAACCGGGATATTGCCAACCCATGCACGAACAGTAGACCACAAGTGTTTCGCAAGTTTGACACCTTGCTCAACAACAGGAATGTGTCCAATCCAATCTGTTACCGTGTCCCACTTTTCCTTCGCAAGAGCGATGAACTGCGAGAGTGTAGGAATTTTACCAACCCAGTCCTTTACAGAAGTCCACAGGTGCTTCGCAAGAGTGATAAACTGCTTTACAACAGGAATCTTACCAATCCAGCCGGAAACTGTGTCCCAGCCGTCTTTTGCAAGCTGGACTGCTGTTTCAACCGAAACACCGTCCTTTGTTTCCGAAGACCACCAATTCGTGACCTTATTCCACAAGTCAGAGGTGTTGTTCTTAATTGCGAGAGCAACAGGGTTCTTTGTAAAAGCATTTTTTACAGGGGTGATGATATTTTTCTTCACCCACTTGCCAATGCCTTTGACTGTCTCGCCCAGTCCATTGAATAACCCTTCGATACAGAACTTTCCAATTTCAGCGAATACCGTAAACGGAGAGTGAATACCGAGAGCTTCCTTCACGCCATCGACAAAGCCTTTGATAAAATCACCAATAGCCTTGATTCCAGCGTTCCAGCCCTCAACTATGCCTTCCCATACCGCCTTGCCAACATCGTGAAACCATGTTCCAATGTCGGATAGCTTTTCGGGCAGTGTTTCGGTGAAAAAGGTGACAAACGCTTCTGAAATGGTGTTCCACAATTCGGGAATGGTCTGCGTAAAGAACTTCGGCAATGTCTGCGTGAAGAACGTGGAAAATGCCTTTTTAACCGCTTCCCATGTAGAGGAAAACCAGTTTGGAATTTTCACCGTCACCAGTTCAATTCCGTTCTTTACTGCGTTACCGAACCATGTTCCGATATTCTTTCCCAATCCGTACCAATCGTAATTCTCGATAGGTTTCCACAGGTTAGAGAAAAACTCGGAGACCTTGGACGGCAATTTCTGTACCCACGCTTTGAATTTGTTCCACATACCCGGAACGGTTACAGTGAAGAACTTGTTCAAAAATGTGGTAATTTCGCTCCAATGCTCTTTAATAGCAATGATTCCGTCAGTCACCAAACCGACAGCGAGACCAATCAGCGCACCAATTCCAGCACCTATCGGACCGCCACAAGCACCGATGATAGCACCGATACCAGCCGCCGCCGCAGTAGAGCCAGCCGGGATAAGCAGACCATTCAGCCAGTTCAGACCATTCTTCAATGCGTCATAAATACCAGTGAAATATGCCGGAATACCAGCAATGATTCCACCAATACCAGCACCGATAGCCGCACCAGCCGCCGTTGCAGTACCGAGACCGAGGTTGCTCGCCGCCGTAGTCAATGCCGCCGCAATGGAGCTATCTGCAAACGAGGACATAATCCAGCCAGCAATGCCTTTACCCAAAATCGAGCTACCACCGATGGTAAGCAATCCTCCGGCAATGATTTGAGCAAAGTTCATTTTGTTCAGCTCGTACTTGATTGCGTCAATGATTCCAGCCCATTCAAGGGCAACGCCTGTGACAAGTAAGCTGATACCAACTGTGATAGTGAACGCATTATCCAATCCCAAATTTTTGAGATTCTGCATATATTTCAATGCAGAAAGCACACCCTTTGAGATTTTCCATGCCGCCAGCCCCAATGCAATAGCACCGACTGTGGTTAAGATTCGTCCCAACCGTGTATGTAACAGGTCAGATAACGAATTGATTTCCTCATTGAGACCGAGCCATTCTTTCAACTTATCGACAATAGCGTCAATCTTGGAAGAAACAGCGTTGCCGAGAAAATCGTATGTGGGAAGGTCAATACCCAAATCGCTACCGCCGATACCAGCACCAGAGCCGCTACTGTTTCCGCTGGAATCATCGTTCGGGGAGATAATGTTCAGCTCGTCAATGCCGAGCATTGCATTTTTCAGTTTCTTCGCCGCCTTGGTAGCGTCACCCAGTCCGTCAGATACATCTTCCAAACCGCTTGCGGTGCTACCAACCGAAGAAGATACATCAGAGAACATATCCCCGAATCGGTCAGCGTTGATACCGAATAATCCAGCAATCGTAACGATAAGAGAGCGCAGAACCTTCGTTAATGCGATTGCATAAGGCAGAACGGCGTTCAGAGCTGGGATAAAGATGTTACCCAAAGCTCTTGCACACTGCGTGACCTGTGCCTGTAACACACGAAGCTGGTTTGCCGGAGCGTTCAGAGTACGAGCCATATCGCCTTGAGCGGTGGTTACCTGTGTCATAATTGCGTAATAACGCAACTGCGACTTTTCAGCCTGTGTCATAGCAGAGACCTTTTTCTCAATACCGAGAGCAAGAGCTTCCTCTTGCAGTCTTGCCACGGACAGGTCGTAACCCAGTCTACGAAGCGGCTCAAGCTCACCAGCAATGCCAGACTGGACTTTCTGCATTGCATCGTCAACTGTAATGTTGAAGAACGAAGACAAGTCATAGCCGAGCTGTGTGAGGTTCTTGGACATGAGGTAGGCTTTGTCGCTTGCCACACCGAAACCGCTGATAATCGTATTGAACGTACCTTGGTTACGCATGAACTCACCCGGGTCAATACCCAGTACCTCACCGACTTGCTCTGCGTATTTCTGTGCTTCGGAAGCGTACTCGCCCAATGCCACGTTGAACAGGTTCATATCTTCAATGTACTGGTTAGAGGTATGAAGCCACGAAGCAATCGTATTTCCAATGCTCTGAACCGCTACACGAGCCATTCGTAACTTTGCCCACAGATTGATATAGCTGGTGCTTGCCCGGCTGTTTGTCTGTGTCAAAGAGTTCGTAGCCGTAACAACTCGCCGGATATTCGTAGGCAATCGGGTGAACGCCGTAGCCACAGTATTGAGCTGGTTTGCCAGCGGAGCGAGTGCATTGGACAACTGCTGAATCTGACTGGTAAAACTGTTCAAATCAAGACCAGCCAGCGATTTTGCCACTTCGGGTAACTTCTTTAAGGCGTTAAAGGTCGAGTTCAACCCGGTTGCCTTGCCAATATTCCCCAGCGGCGTGAGTGCTGTCGAGAGCTTACCGATACTGGAAAAGTCCACGCCATTCAGCGAAGCGGCGGCACTACCAATGTTCTTGAGCTGATTTGCAACAGAGGAGGAGAGTTTAATGCTCCCCAGTCCGTTGAGTTTCGACAAACTGGTTGCCAACTTGTCGATTTTATCAGCGGAAGAACCATCGACAGATTTTAGTGCTG
>CAVEOS010000016.1:0-46303 GCA_963617435.1 Lachnospiraceae bacterium | reverse complement strand
CCGTACATTGGCTTCTGAACTTCTTAACTAAACGGTATTTTCGATATATAACAAGTTACAGTTCAAGCATTTCGGTCAAAATCAGTTAACTAAATGACATTGATTACTTTATACAGCAAAAAATCAATCGTAAATAATTACGATTGATTTTTCGCCCATCTTTATTCAATTATAATCTGCATTTATTTCTTACACATCTCCCGATACAATCTGCTCTTCTGGTGATTATAATCAATCTCCATACACTTCTCAAAATTTTCCTCTGCCGCTGCAAATTCACCTGCACCCAATTTTGACAATCCCATCAGATAATAGCAATGCGCCCTGTTTTTCTCTGTCAGATCATCCTCAAAAATGAGGAAATCCGGTAACGATACCGCAAAGAAATCATCCTCCACCTGATCGTACAGATGCCGTTCTCCGTAATCCTGCAGTTTATTCAGGCAGGCATGATAACGTTTCATCTGGTTCAATTTTTTATTCGCCAGTGCCTGATACAATATCATATCTGCCGGCTGATCATAGTAGTACATTGCCCCAGCTGGTTCATTATCACCGATCTGTGCCAATTCAAAATACTTCTGCGCCTCATCCTGTCGATTCAGATGTTCCTGCACCACGCCAAGTTCATAGTAAATATCGTTATCCTTGGTGCCTTCCAGACGTCCTTCACCCAGATTTTCCGGATATTGCAGTGCCTGCTTCAACAACTGCTCCGCACGTTCATAATCATTTTCCTGCATTGCTTCCCTTGCCAGTGCCGTCAGTGCAATCTTATACTGACCGGAAATCCGACCTTCTGCACCTTCCCATGGGCGGAAGGAATGACTCATGATCAGATCATATGCTTTCTGTGGTTCACCGTTCAGATTATAAAGTGTCACCCACTCCAGCATCGCATCATCACGCTCTCTGATCAGTGCTTCCCGCGCTTCATACTGTTTTAAACGTTCTGCAAACGGTACGCCAAATTTCTTATATAACTGATCCAATTCTAAAAATACACGGCTGTCTGTTTCGTCCAGTGCAAATGCTTGTTCCAGTTCTTTGCGGGCTGTCTCGGCATCCTGACGTTTGTTATAATATGCAATTGCCAGATTTCGATGTACGGTCGGATAGGATGCATCCAGCATGATGGACTGCTCCCAAAGTGCAATTGCACGATCATACTGCAATTTATCATAATACAAGTTGCCTAAATAATAGTATGCTTTTGCTCCTTTCGGATTTGCAACGATTGCCTGCTCCAATACTGCAATGTCTTCCAGTTTATTCGGGAAACAATAGTCTGGTGCACACTGTTCTGCCTTTTCATACAATGTATCTATTATATCTTTGTTGTTTTCTTTCAATTTTTGCTGATAATATGCCTGATAGTAATAGATCATTGGCTGCTCCACAGCGCAGGATTTCAATATGCAAATTGCCTCTTTCAAGCAGCCATACTCTGCGTAATCTCTTGCTGTCTGCAAATAAGTTTCATAAAAGCCTCTGCTTCGCTCCTGAAATACTTTTTCCGCAGAATTAATTCGTCCTTCATCTTTTTCAACTAAAACATTCTCAAACAGCGTCACATAATCAAAAGCATCTAATTCCAGATTCTCTGCTCTCCATTTTTCTGCTGCTTCCACACGATTTAATTTACGCAGCAATACAGCTTTCAATCCTCTCGCCTTGACATTATGACTGTTTTTCACCAGACCACGCTCCACAAGTTCCAACGCATGCTCATATTCACCATCTCCACACGCAATGCAAGCCAGATAATAATAGGACATTTCCTGCTGTGCATTTGTCCATGCTGCCTTATAAAAAGCATCGTACGCTTCTTCTTTTCGATTCTGATAAAACAACACAAGTCCAAGGTTATAGTAAGGCTCGCTGTCATAAGGATTCGGGCTCCGCCAGGTCAGACGCTTGATTGCCGCACGAAAATGCTTTTCCGCTTTTGCAAACTGTCCCCGCCGCATCAGAAGCATACCATAAGCCTGATTGATTCGAATATCTCCCGGATCTCTTTCTAATCCTTCCAGATAATACGGATCCGGTCGCCAGGTCGCATGCCGATGCTGCTCAATATGCTGTGCCGTCAAAAGCAGTTCTTCATTTGTCAAAATTTCTTCCGGCTTCTTTGCTGTCTCCGCCGGCTCACCAAGCTTCGGAATCTTTTCCTCTTCCGGCTCGTATGCCACCAGCAACCTGCCATGTCCATAAACAGACACTTTCAGTTCCTGTACTTTTTTCGCTGATACCGGAATGATTTCTTCATAGTTTTCCACAGGAGACAGTTTTGTCTGTTTTCGGAAAACTTCTGTTCCGTTCTGCTCCAGCACAATTTCTGTATCCGCATATTCTTCCGTTGCATATACAACGATTTTTGCGCCCTGCGGAGTCAATTCCAGATTCAAAGCCGCATGGATTGAAGCATTTTTTACCGCTCCCACTTTTTTATACGGCATAAAATACTGGGTAAATACCTTTTCTTCAAACGGTTTCAACCAACTGAAATCCGGCTGATTTTCTGTGTATACACCGGTCATCAGCTCAATGTACGGACCATCTTCATCCGTCAGGTTGCGATCCCAGGCTTTTCCGAACTCACCGCATCCCCAGGTCCACTGCTTTTTGCCCGGTGAAAAATGATGATCTGCCACATGGAGCAGTCCGGCTTCTTTTTTATAATCGTAACCGCCCACAAAATCATATTTCGACGTTTCCGCCATGTATGAGGTCGGAACCGGAATATTTTTGTATCTGGAAATGTCAACCCCTTCACTGTAATCGTGTTTATAATATTCTCCTTTTGCAATCGGAAATCTTGAAACTGCGCGTTTTCCATGATCATACACGGTATGTACATCTGGTGGAAAAATCGACTGCGTGTATTCATTGACGGAAACCGCCGGATTTGCCCACCACAAAAACGTCTGCGGCAGTGGCGTCCGATTGTAAAGCTGTCCCCGGATTTCAATATAAGCTTTTCCCGGATATAAGGTATAGGAAGTCAGCACTTTTGTGCCATACATCTGATCCACATCTCCAACCAACAGCGTCACACTGCCATCCTCATGAGTTTTCACCAGATGATCCACCGGCTTGTATGTCGTTGGGCGGTGATGCTGCGGCCAGTTAAATTCAATGCCACCGGAAATCCACGGACCAGCAAGACCAACCAGCGCCGGTTTGATCACATGGTTATAATATACAAAATCGTAATCATTCGTTTTGTCGTATGCGCGCTGGATTCGTCCGCCAAGTTCCGGCAAGATCATAACCTTCAGATATTCATTTTCCAGATATACTGCGTGCCAGATCTTATCTTTCTTTTCATGACTGATTTTTTCTGTGGTCGGATACGGATATACTTTTCCCGAACTTCCCTGATAGACTCGTTTTTCCAGAAACATCGGATTTTTGTCCGGTGCACCGATCTCATAAGTTGGAATCACTACATCTTCTTCCCAGATTTTTGCATAATTTGCTGCTTCCATATTTCCCGTCCTTTCTACTTTTCTTCTCCTGTTATCATTTCTGTGTAAATTCACTTTTTGATTATCTGTACCATACTTCTTAGCTTTTTGTTGTGAGCAAATTTTAAAAGTGCATTTCTAATATTCATCCAATCATTATCAATTTCTTGCTCTCATTATATTCCATATAATTCCTGTTTTCATTCGATTTAATTGCTGATTTATTGCAAAAAATTGCTTTTGACATAAGTAAAAAAAACACGTATACTTACAGTAATTGTAAAAATTTTAAATCGATACAAAATCATTATTTAACAATATAGTTTCTCAAAAACTTTTACATATTTCTAAATTTCAAATACTCAGGAGGTTCCTATGATATCTTACGAAACGCACGTTCTGCCAAATTCCGATTACTATGTATACACCCCAAGTACCCTGGCCCAAAAACTGTTTTTCTATCCAATCTGTACCGGCTCTTTCCGTTACGAAAGCGGCTACCGGCTGGCGCGGGATTCTTACGACAGTTTTCTGCTGATGTACATTTTAAAAGGAACCTGTTTTATAACGATTAATGATCAGACAATGCAGGCTGCGGCAGGTCAGCTTGTTCTTCTGGATTGTTATGCGCCACATGCCTACGGTACAGATTCCGGTTTTGAAGCCCTCTGGCTGCATTTTGACGGTCCGATGGCGCGCACTTTTTACGAAACCATTGTATCTGAAAAAGGATCTCTGCTCTATCCAGCGCACCCGGATGCCATTCACAGATTCCTCTATAATATTTACGATACGTTCCGCAGCCGTGCACCAATTGCAGAAAATCAGATTTCCGGCACGATCACAAATATCCTGACGTGTTTGTTAACCGCAGAAACGACACAGCAGGCAACAAAAAAAACGCAAACCGACGTATCAGAAGCGATTTCACATATTAACAAATATTTTTATAAATCCATTACCCTTCAGGAATTAGCGGATATTGCGGCATTGAGTCCATACTATTTTTCCCGGGTATTTGCCAGAGAAACCGGCATGACTCCGCATAAATATCTCATTACCACCCGCATGGCAAATGCAAAATTTTTGTTGAAAACAAGCCAGATGTCCGTGAAAGAAATTGCGATTCGCTCCGGTTTTTCTGATGAAAGCGGATTCTGTACCGCTTTTAAGAAACAGGAAGGTATGACTCCAAATGAATATCGCACTTCTTATTGTTAACTTTTTTGTTTTATAGTTTTTAATTGTCAACCTATAGGTATTTTATAGGTTGACAATTCATTCTTTTCTGATATACTAATCAACAGAATCATACATGTAACATTCAAAACACGATTCTATATGCAAGAATGGAGAATTGATTATGAATATCACTGAACTTACCAAAGAAATCATAAACGGCCGCCGCCTGACCCGCGATGACGATCTGTCCTTTTTTGAAACTGCAAATCTTAATGAACTGGCTGCCGGCGCAAATGAAATCCGACAGGCCTTATGTGGAAACGCCGTAGATCTGTGTACCATCATCAATGGCCGCGCCGGAAAATGTTCGGAAAACTGCAAATTCTGTGCGCAGTCATCCTTTCACCACACTTCCTGTGAAACTTATGCTATGTTAGACACCGATGTAGTCCTCGCTGACTGCCGCGCAAGAGAAGCGGCCGGCGTACATGCATACTCCATCGTTACTGCTGGAAGAACTGTGGAAGGCGAAGATCTGGAAAAACTGATCCACACCTATGAAGAATTACGCAAAAACAGTAAACTTCGTCTGTGTGCTTCTCATGGATTGCTGGCACCGGAAGCATTTTTCCGTCTGAGAGATGCAGGTGTCACCATGTATCATACAAACATCGAAACATCCAGACGCAATTTTCCAAATATTTGTACCACACATACTTACGACGATAAAATCCATGAGATCAAACTGGCACAGGTAGCCGGACTCTCCGTCTGTTCCGGCGGCATTATCGGCATGGGTGAAACATTTGCTGACCGTTTGGATATGGCAGTATCTTTATCAGAGCTTGGTATTGTATCCATCCCGATCAATGCATTGATTCCGGTTCCGGGAACTCCGTTTGCTGAGCTTCCACCACTGACCGAAGATGACATTATCCGTGCAGTTGCAATGTTCCGCTTCCTGAATCCGGATGCATATATCCGAATGGCAGCAGGACGCAGTTACTTCAAAGACGGTGGACGCCGGTTGTTTGAAGCAGGTGTCAACGCCACCATCACCGGCGACATGCTTACCACTGTAGGAAATAACACCAAGCAGGATCAGGAAATGCTTACCGACATGGGATTTCAGATATAAGAAATGGAGAATGATTTATGAACAACACAGCAGCGAAAACAAACTCAAAATTTACCATTCAACAAATTGCCATGATTGCAGTCATGACCGCAGTAACTTGTGTACTGGCACCACTTTCCATTCCAATTGGTCCGGTGCCGATTTCACTTACCAACCTTGTTATTTATTTTTCCCTGTTCATTTTGGGAACGAAAAAAGGAACCATCAGCTACCTGATCTATCTTCTGATCGGTCTGGTTGGGCTTCCGGTATTTGCCAGCTTTACCAGTGGTCCTGGCAAACTCTTTGGACCGACCGGCGGATATCTGATCGGATTTATCCCGCTGGCTCTGATCGCAGGTTTCTTTATTGATCATTTTCGTAACAAAAAAGCACTCTGCTTCCTTGGCATGATCCTTGGAACTGCTGTGTGCTATGCACTTGGAACCGCATGGCTTGCTTTTCAGGCACACATGGGATTCCAGGCAGCACTTATGGCAGGTGTTATTCCTTTCCTGCCGGGTGATTTTATTAAAATGATCCTTGCACTGCTGATTGCGCCACAGATCCGCAAACAGCTGGATGCTGCCGGACTGGCACGTTAATAAACTGCCAAATGCTATATTAGATAAGTGATTATATTCCAATACTAATATAAGTTTGTTATTTACACTAATGTAATTTATCTATTTTTGACTCATACACCTTAATATTTCATACCAAAAAGGAGATCTCACGATGCTTGTATTCCTGCTCACCCAGACAGGATTCTAGCAATTACGTGAGATCTTCTTTTTTTATTCAAATCTATATTTTTATTTACTTCATCAACAATAATAGTACATAATCAGCCGCATCTTCTACACAATCAGATTAACTGATTCATGCTTTTTTAATCCATTACAATTTTTCCTTTCACAACTTTACATGTCACATCCCCGGAATAATCAAAATCTACTTTTCCATTCCGAATATACCAGACACCATTGCTGTTCCTGGCAATTCCATTATAGGAAAAATCTACCTTCCCATTCCGCACAAACCACCATCCATTCTTATTATTTGCAACAGTTGTCACATGAGAAGCAACTTTTCCGTTTTCATAATAATACCAGTTTCCATCGGATGCCGCCTGATCAGCAACCTGACCATTTAACTTTGATGTTACTTCCGATGCATCCTGCATAGACGTATTCATAATCGCATAGGCAATGGCTTTTGCAATCGCCTGATATCCCGTTTTTCGATAAAGATCATAATCATCCCGATCATCTACAAAACAGATTTCCAGCAATAAAGCCGGTGCTTTCGTCTGGTTCAGTACTTTCAGATTTTTACTTATTTTTGTTCCTCGGTCTGTAAATCCAAGTGCTTTCATGTTTTTTCGGATGCGCTCTGCCATCTCAGGCTTTCCTTTGTTCATCGCATTCACCCAGACTTCAAATCCACCGACACGTCCATCTCCGGAAACATCCTTTCGTCCCGAATTCAGATGAATCGAAAATACAAAAGATACGCTGTGCGCATTGCATTTTGCTACGATTTTATTCAAGACATCTGCCTGACTTTTCCCATTGTCCACAGTGTCATTGTAAACGGTATAACCATTGTTTTTCAAAATACGAACCATCTCCGCTGTGATCAGGCGATTTTCCTTTGACTCGTCAAGCAGCCCCACCGCTCCGCAGGCTACTTTTCCCGCCGGATTATGACCGGCATGAATACTGATTGCCGTCATGTTGTCTCCTCCCCGTCAACAGTCTTTGGCTTCCGGAATGCCCGCCAGTGAAGTCAGCATTGATACCACGCAGGCCAATACGGACGTACCAACGACCATCTTCCAGTCTACCTGCTGAATGGTCGCTGCCACCGGCAGCATTGCAACCGCGGTCTGCGCTGCTGTTTTCATGGCACGGACTGCTGCACATTTCCACCATTTTTTACTCATAATCAATCAGCCCTTTCTTTCAGGGATACAGGGACTCTTTTTTTCTGTTTTTACACATATCTATGATAGATAAAATCATACCCATACTATATATCAGATAACAGAATCCCTGCTTTATCGTATGCTGAGATACTTAGAAATGCCTATGTCTTTTCACATCAATTTTTGATTTATATACGCAAATTGCAATTGTCAGGAGCATCTTATTTTTTCACGCAAAAAAGACCTGTAAATCCTCTCTCAAAGATTTACAGGTCTTTAAACTCATTTCATCATACGAACTGTCTGATTATGGTCTATGATACTTATTTTGCGTAATCTGTTACACGGCTTTCGCGGATAACATTTACCTTGATCTGACCCGGATATTCCAATTCAGCTTCAATCTGTTTTGAAACGTCTCTGGCCAGAAGTACCATATCTGCATCACTGATCTGCTCAGGTACAACCATAATACGAACTTCTCTGCCCGCCTGAACTGCAAAAGATTTGTCTACTCCCTTGAAACTGTTTGTGATATCTTCCAGTTTCTTTAATCTGTTTGAATATGTTTCCAGTGTTTCTCTACGTGCACCCGGTCTTGCTGCTGAAATAGTATCTGCAGCCTGTACCAGACATGCGATCAAGCTCTCCGGCTCAACATCGCCATGATGAGCTTCTACAGCATTGATAACGATAGGAGACTCTTTGAACTTTCTACAAAGCTCAACGCCCAACTGGATGTGAGAACCTTCCATCTCGTGGTCAACAGATTTACCGATATCATGCAGAAGACCTGCACGTTTGGCAACTCTGACATCCACACCGATCTCTGCAGCAAGCAGTCCACTTAACTGTGCTACTTCGATGGAATGTTTTAATGCATTCTGACCATAGCTGGTACGGAATTTCATACGTCCAAGGAGACGTACCAGTTCCGGATGAATGCCATGTACACCTACCTCAAGTGTAGCGGCCTCACCTTCCTCACGGATCATACTCTCTACTTCTTTCTGTGCTTTCTCTACCATCTCTTCGATTCTGGCCGGATGGATACGTCCATCAACGATCAGTTTCTCAAGAGCGATACGTGCCACCTCTCGACGGATTGGATCGAAACCGGACAGGATAACTGCTTCCGGTGTATCATCAATGATCAGGTCTACACCTGTCATAGTCTCAAGCGTACGGATGTTACGTCCCTCACGACCAATGATACGTCCTTTCATCTCATCATTTGGAAGCTGCACAACAGAAATTGTAGTTTCGGCAACATGATCGGCTGCGCATTTCTGAATCGCATTTACTACGTATTCTTTTGCTTTCTTTCCAGCCTCTTCCTTTGCCTGATGCTCCATTTCCTTGATCAACTTTGCAGTATCCAGTTTCACATCTTCTTCAACTGTTTTCAGGAGATATTCTTTTGCCTGTTCAGAGGTGAGTCCTGAAATTCGCTCCAGTTCCTGTATGCGTTCTTCATTCAGCTTGGCAACTTCTGCTTTCTGTCGCTTAATCTCTTCTTCTTTTGCCGCAAAGCTCTGCTCACGCCGCTCGATAGCTTCCAGTTTTTTATCCAGATTAGCCTCTTTCTGTTCTACACGACGCTCGTTACGCTGAATCTCAGATCTGCGGTCTTTGATCTCTTTGTCAAGTTCGTTCTTAGTCTTAATGGACTCTTCCTTGACCTCGAGTAAAGCCTCACGTTTCTTTGTCTCAGCAGATTTCACAGCTTCATCGATAATTGCTCTCGCACGATCCTCCGCACTTCCGATTTTCTCATCAGAGACTTTCTTGAAATGTGCATTGGATGCTACGTAAGTAAGCAAGATTGCAACTACAGCAGTAATTACCACCGCAATGATAATCTGCGCCACAGGAGCACCTCCTTATTTAATTTTCATTGTACATATAACAATTTATATCTGGTATTATGTCATAAATTACAACTATTAAATTTTATACTTTTTTGTGCTTTCTGTCAAGCAAATAATCCTAACCGGGGCACTAAACTGTATACAATCCATAACTGTTTTGACACAAAAATACTTTATATTTCCATCCGACGCCGGATAGCCTCAGACCGAAAACCTCTGCGCATCAGATACTGATAGATCCGCAGTTTTTCCTTCTGATCCATCGTTTCCGCATCATAATGCTTCTTTTCCAGCAGACGGTCGATCAGCTGCTCTTCCTCGCCAGAATATTCGTCTTCCAGCGCCTGTTCGATCAGATCTGACGCGACACCGCGTTCATACAGCTTCATTTTTAACTGCAACCGGCTCTTTTCTATCTGATGATATCGGATGTATGTACAGGCATAACGATAGTCATCCACGTAATGGAAAGATTTCACATAATCTATCGCACACTGTACGATTTCCTCCGGATAACCGTTCTCCTGCAGCTTCTGGCGCAGTTGATACTCCGTCCGTTCCATCCGCTGTAAAATATACAGGGCACGGCGCTTTGCACGTTTTTCCAGAATCTCCGTACAGATTTCATTCCACTCCTGGTCAGATAATGTGCCGCCCTCTGTCATGCGATACTTCGCCGCTTCTTTTTCATAAATGGGAAAGGAAAGCCCTCCCTCCAGTCGAATGGTAAGCTTTCCCTTTTTTCCTCTGATAATCTCCTGTATCTGCATTATTCTGCGTCAGTCTGTACAGCAGCTTCCACGGAAGCATCTGCACCGACTCCTTCTGCAGTTTCTTCGTCTGCGCCGTCCAAATGATAATATGCACGTACCTTTGCCTCAATCTCCTGGCAGATCTCCGGATTCTCTTTCAGGAATTTCTTGGCGTTCTCGCGTCCCTGACCAATCTTCTCGCCATTGTATGCATACCATGCACCTGATTTATTGACCACGTCTGTATTTGCCGCCAGATCAAGGATATCGCCCTCTCTGGAGATTCCCTGTCCGAACATGATATCAAACTCTGCCTCCTTGAATGGCGGAGCGATCTTATTCTTAACAACTTTGATACGTGTATGGTTTCCAAGAATCTCACCGGCCTGTTTTAAAGCCTCTACACGACGTACATCCAGACGGATGGAAGAATAGAATTTCAACGCACGTCCACCGGTTGTTACCTCCGGATTTCCGAACATAACACCAACCTTCTCACGCAGCTGGTTGATGAAAATAACGATACAGTTTGATTTGCTGATCACAGCAGTCAGTTTACGCAAAGCCTGTGACATCAGACGCGCCTGCAGACCTACGTGGGAATCACCCATATCTCCCTCGATTTCTGCCTTCGGAACCAGTGCCGCAACAGAGTCCACGATCACGATATCCACCGCACCGGAGCGGACCATTGTCTCTGTGATCTCCAGTGCCTGCTCACCGTTATCCGGCTGAGAGATATAAAGGTTATCAATGTCTACACCGATATTCTTCGCATAAGCCGGATCAAGGGCATGCTCTGCATCGATAAATCCGGCGATACCACCGCGTTTCTGTACCTCAGCTACCATATGTAACGCTACAGTTGTCTTACCACTGGATTCCGGTCCGTACACCTCAATGATACGTCCTCTCGGCACACCGCCAAGTCCCAGTGCGATATCCAGGCTTAAGCATCCGGTCGGAACAGTCTCTACATTCATATGTACACTCGGATCTCCCAGTTTCATAACGGATCCTTTTCCATACTGCTTCTCAATATGTGCGATTGCTTCGTCCAGTGCTTTTAATTTTGCCTCTTTCTGAACTTCCATTTTATCATTTTTTGCCATACTTTCGTTTCTCTCCTTATCTGAACAGTCTGCGTTCCTGTTATCGTCTCGCAAAATAGTGAACATTTGTTCGCATCTGTTCCTATCATATTATAAATACCTTCAAAAGTCAATCCCGATTATAACATTCTGCCGGGTTCCTGTCACTTAGAAAAAATCGACATTTTACCGCATCTGATTTTTATAATATGTATAACGAAAAACTGTCCGGCATAACACCGGACAGCAATTTTTTTCAATGTATTTTTCCTATGCAAGTGCTTTTTGCAGTTCATCCTCAGTCTGTAATCCAACTGCGCGGTAAGCAACCTCACCGTTTTTGATCACAAGAATGGTCGGGATGCTTGCTACCTCAAACTCACGCGCAAGTTCCATCTGCTCGTCCACGTTTACTTTGCCAAATACTGCAGTATCTGCATTTTTCTCAGCAAATGTGTGGAAGATCGGAGCCTGCATCTGGCATGGTCCACACCAGGTTGCCCAGAAATCAAGCATTACCGGTTTCTCACTGTTTAATACTTTCTCGTCAAAATTTTCAACTGTAACTTCCAGAATTTCCATTTTATTTTCCTCCGTAAATAAAGCAGTATTTCCATATACAAAAAGCATATCATTACTGCAAAACCACTTCCGGTTCACAACATTTTATCTATGCATTTCCGAAAGCAAATTAATTAGTACCAAACTCAGACAGAACCAGACCTTCGTTTCGATCCAGTGTCATGCCAACACTCCATGCATTTACAAAGAGTAATAATGGATTGCCCTTCAGATCTTTGATCTTCTTCATATCAGAAGTACCACTTAAGTGATCCAGGTCAATATTCTTATTTTCAATCCAGCGAATGTGCTCATACGGCAGATTCTCCAGACGAATCTCTACATTATATTCATTTTCCAGACGGAACTTCAATACATCAAACTGCAGGACACCGACAACGCCGACGATGATCTCCTCCATACCGGTGTTGTACTCCTGGAAGATCTGAATCGCACCTTCCTGCGCGATCTGGGAAATACCTTTGACGAACTGTTTACGTTTCATGGTATCTAACTGACGCACTCTTGCAAAATGCTCCGGCGCGAAAGTCGGGATTCCCTCGAATGCAAATTTATCTTTTGCGGTGGTCAGTGTATCACCGATGGAGAAAATACCCGGATCGAACACTCCGATAATATCTCCGGCATACGCCTCCTCTACGATCTTACGCTCCTGTGCCATCAGCTGCTGCGGCTGGGAAAGTTTCAACTGCTTATTGCCCTGCACATGGAACACTTCCATACCTGCCTTGAACTGTCCGGAACAGATACGCATAAATGCGATTCTGTCACGGTGTGCTTTGTTCATATTTGCCTGGATTTTAAATACAAAAGCACTGAAATCCTCGGAAAACGGATCAATCTCGCCTTTGTTTGACATTCTCGGCAATGGAGAAGTTGTCATCTGCAGGAAATGCTGCAAAAATGTCTCCACACCAAAGTTGGTCAGCGCAGATCCGAAAAATACCGGTGACAGCTGTCCTTTGGATACCAGATCCATATCAAACTCAGCACTGGCCCCATCTAACAGCTCGATTTCTTCCTCTAACTGCTCTTTATAGTCTTCCCCGATTTCTGTCAGCAATTCCTCGGAATCCAGATCAAACTCTTTTTCCTCACCTTCTTTGGTTCCTTTTAACGTATCAGAGAATGTCATGACTTTCTTTGTATTTCGGTCATAGACACCTTTGAAATTTTTACCGGAACCGATCGGCCAGTTGATCGGGCAGGTTGCAATTCCAAGCTCTTTCTCGATCTCATCCAACAGATCGAAGGGATCGTTGGAATCTCTGTCCATCTTATTAATAAAAGTAAAAATCGGGATATGGCGCATCACGCATACTTTAAACAGCTTACGTGTCTGATCCTCTACACCTTTGGAACCGTCAATAACCATAACCGCAGAATCTGCTGCCATCAGGGTACGGTAGGTATCCTCGGAGAAGTCCTGATGTCCCGGTGTATCCAGAATGTTGATGCAAAATCCGTCATACTCAAACTGCAGTACAGATGATGTGACGGAAATACCTCTCTGTTTCTCAATTTCCATCCAGTCGGAAACTGCATGGCGCGCAGTTGCTTTTCCCTTTACGGAACCTGCAAGGTTGATCGCACCTCCGTATAACAGAAATTTCTCTGTCAGTGTTGTCTTTCCGGCATCCGGATGGGAAATGATCGCGAATGTCCTTCTTTTTTCTATTTCTTTGTGTAAATCAGCCAAATTCAGCCCTCCAAATTTTTTCTCATAGCAAGATTTATCAATGCATTATTTCTAATCGATACTCAATCTTATCTATTGTAATAAAGGGAAAAACATCTGTCAAGAGCCAACCGAATGGCTTTTACAGCATACTTTCTCCCTCAATATTTCCTGACAGTCCAAAATAATCCAGCACAGTTGCTCCGATATCTGAAAAACTGCCCCGGGTTCCCATATTTTTACCGTGTGGCAGATTTTTTCCATACATCACAAACGGCGTATACTCTCTGGAATGATCCGTGGAAGGTGTTCCCGGATCGCAGCCGTGATCTGCCGTGATCATCAGCACATCCTCCGGCTCCATAGCAGACAAGATTTTCGGAAGCTGCTGATCAAAATAGGTCAACGCCTTTGCATAACCCGGCACATCATTTCGATGACCATAGAGCATATCAAAGTCCACCAGATTTACAAAGCACAAACCGTTAAAATCGCGCTCCATATACTCTAATGTCTTTTCAATGCCATCTGCATTATCCTGCGTCCGCACAAACTCCGTAATGCCTTTTCCTGCAAAAATATCATTGATCTTGCCAACGCCGATCACATCATACTCTGCCTCTTTTAACACATCCAGCATCGTATCCTGCGGCGGTTCCAGTGAAAAATCATGTCGTCTGGACGTTCTGGTATAGTTTCCGGAAGTGCCAACAAACGGTCTTGCAATAACTCTGCCAACGCCCAGATCTCCCTGCAACATCTGCCGCGCGATCTCACAATCACGATACAACTCTTCCACCGGAACTACCTCTTCATGCGCCGCAATCTGGAACACGGAATCGGCAGATGTATAAACGATCAATGCATCTGTTTTTATATGCTCATCGCCATAATCCTGAATGACCTGCGTGCCGGAATACGGCTTGTTGCACAGCACCTTGCGTCCCACAGCCTTTGAAAATTCATCCAGCATTTCCTGTGGAAATCCATTCGGGAAGGTCGGCATTGGCTTTTTTGAAATCAGTCCGGCGATCTCCCAGTGACCGGTAGTTGTGTCCTTGCCTGCTGACTGCTCCGTCATTCTTGCAAACACCCCTTTCGGTGCTGCATACGGTGCTTTCGCTGTCACACCATCAATATTGAATAATCCCAGTTTTTCCATATTCGGCATGGAAAATTCCGGGCTCTTTGCCACGGTTCCAAGGGTGTTGCTGCCTTCATCGCCATACTTTGCCGCATCCGGCATCTCACCAATACCAAAACTGTCCAGAACAATTAAAAATACACGTTTCATCTGTCGTTCCTCCTTGTCTGCGTTTTTTATCCTGCTACCCGAAAAAATATGTTTTTTCCCAGATATCCATTTGTTTACAGTATAGCACATTCTCCTGTTTTCTGTTCATCAATCACTCTCATTAAGGCAATTTTTTCTTATAACTTTTTTCTATTACTCTGTCCTGTTTCTACATACAAAATTTACTCATATCACTTTTATCATTACATGATCCTTTTCTATATAACTTAATTTCTTAATTACTGGCTCAGTGGTGTGATCACGATATTTTCCGCTGAAATCCCGGTTTTTCTTTTTACAATGTCCTCCACCTGCGCCCGTTTCACATCCGTGACATCACCCATATTTAACACCACATCCGCTTCATTGTCCGTAATGCTGACTACAACGTCAGAAAATCCCTTTGCCTCCAATAAAATTTCTGCCGCATTTTCCCGTTCTGCCACATCCGTCATCTGAATCATAGAATCAATGGCATCCTGTTTCTGGGCCTCTGCAATGGAAGTATTATTAATAATCTCCAGTAATGTTTCTTTATTTTTGGAACGCACCTGCTCCCGATTCAGTTTCACATCTGCTGCAAACGCCAGTCCCTGTGCGTCTGCGGAAGTCTGTACTGTCTCCCCTGGGTTCTGCACATCTTCGGTATTCCCCTGATCCGCATCATTCTGCGTACTCTGATCCGCCTGATCTGAACTATCTTCTGCTTGTGCATCCGCCGCACTTGCAGCTTGGGTATTATCCTCTGTATCCGTAAAAATCTCTCCAATCTGATCCCCCTCAGAAATATCATATGTATTGTCCACATTGTCACCTGCGGTCTGAATTGCTTCATTTTCCGCCACGTTTGTCTTCGTATAGCTGATGTAGCCTGCCACAGCGATCATCAGAGCCAGTGCGGTAATAATAATCTGATTTTTCCGAAATATCTTTTTCAATTGGAATCTCCCTTCGTTTTCATTTTAACTATCTTTATTTTATGTGCATCCAGTCCAAATAATGCCTCTACCGCCTCATAAATATTTTTTCTGACGCCTGCATCTGCACCTCCCTCTGCCACGACCAAAACTCCATCGATCTTCGGCAAAATTTCTTTATTCACAAATGGTGTTTCATCCCCGTCTGATTGTGAAAAAACAGTCGATTCACTGCTTTCCCGACTGCCGGAGTTAGAACTTCCTGCTCCGGAACTCCCCGTTCCCGCGTCCTGCCGCATTGTCAAATCCTTCTCCACCACGGATTCTCCCTGATCCTGAAACGTGATCATCACCTGCACATTTCCGACGCCATCCATCCCCTCTAAAATCTGTGCCAGACGTGTTTCCAGTGTTTCCTCATAATCTGATTCCCCCGATCCGGTTCCATTTGTCTGCGCAATTCCTGTTTGTGCATTTTGCTGTTTTTCTGTTTTGGAACTACTCTTTCCGGTAGGTATGGCAACAACCAGAAGCAGCACCCCTGCCAGAAATAAGATCAGCCACTGATCCTTTTTCATCTTTTTCCATTTTTTCTCCCGCAGGAACTCTTTCAGATCCATTACACCTCATACACCTCCACCTGATCCGCAGATATGCCGCAGGCCTGTGCGGTCTCCTCCTGCATGCGCTGCCTGCTCTGTTCACTAGTAACTGTCGTCCACACTTTCACCTGAAGGATTGAACCGTCATCCTCTGACAAATTCACCTCCACCTGCTGCACCGGACAGCCATTTGTCTCCCCCAGCTTTTCTATCATCTGCGTCACTGCGTCCTTCGTCTGCTCCTCATAATATGCCTGCTGCTGCCGTTCCATATAAGAAAAATCCAGCTGACCGCTCTGTAACACATCCTCCTGCAAAAGTTCCCGCCCCAGCGTCTGTTCCCAGTTTTTCTCCCCCAGAATCGAAAAAAGCGGACTCACAATGGTAATCACAAACACCATCCCCGCAAAAAAACGCACATATTTCCGATAGGTTCCGTTGGGAAGCACCTGCAATAAAATTGTCAGGAAAATCCCCAGAAAGATCATTCGTTTTACCCATTCCAGTAACTCTGTCATACCGTCGCCGTCACCACCACCGCAATTGTAATCATGCACAATAAAATTCCTGTTCCCAATGCGCGAAACAGCAATAATGCGCCATCTCCCACACAGTCAATACACCCACAGATCCGTTTATCAGAAAAAGGTTCCGCAAGTGCTCCCGCCATCTTGTAAAACACCGAAAATACCAGCATTTTTAACAAAGGTCCCAGCGCCAGACAAAGCAGCACGATCATCGCTGCCGTTCCGATTCCGTTTCGGATCACTGCCGCGGAGCCGAAAAAAATATTTCCAACCGCCTGTGCCATATTTCCCAGTCCCGGTATCATACTGATGGTCTGCGTCACAGACATTTTTTTCAAATTGTCCACAGACGGGGCGATCATCCGCTCGATCACATTCATACCAGTCACTCCTGCCAGTAACAAACGCATCACCCAGATCAATCCCCGCTTCAATAATGCCGTCATCCGGGAAATCAACTTTCCCGCCGTCATACAGTTCAGCATCTGCAGCACCACATACACATGAATCGCCGGAATCACCACATACAACAGCACCCGCTCGATCAGGTAAATCACAATCAGAGACAACTGATAAAATCCTACCGCTGCGACTTGCTGACTGCAAAATACCATTGTCATACAAAATGCCGGCAGCAATGCCTCCATAAAGCTGATCACCTGATCCAGTACGCCCTTCAAAACACCGTGAATCAGCAGATACGAACGTAGCAACAATCCCATTAACAGCAAAAAATACAGATAAAATCCCGTTTTGGAAATCTGACTGTTTTCAAACACATTGATAAAATTCTGTAAAAACGCACAGGCTGCCGTTAAAAGTAAAATCTGAACAAACACCTGTCTGCCTTCTTCTATATCTCCAAATTCACTGCGCAAAATCTGCCGAAACAGCTCCAGCTTGTCTGTATTTGCATCGGCCTGCATCAGTTTTTTCACCAGTTCCCGAAAAGATATATTTTCGGTATCGGTATTCTCCTGCAACACATCCTGAATATCCGATAAAGGTAAATCAGATAATAAATCCTGCTGTATACTATCACTGCCCGATGTTCCTGTATCATCTGCTGTTTTATAGGAAACCTCGTCTATCTGTACTTTTGGTACTTTTGCAAGATAAATATCATTTTTGTGAATGACTCCGACATTTTCAGTGTCCACGCGCTTTGCTTCTGCAGCCTGCACCGGTTTCGCCCCAACACTTGCACTAACAAGCAAAACACTTAACAGCGCAAAATACATCAAAACCAATCGTATTTTCTCCATTTGCCGTTCTCTTTGATCTATCGCACTGGCATTCTTTTTTTCACTTTTAATATTCAAAATTTTCTCCCACTACTTCATGCCCCCAATAACCCCTCAATTGTTTCCAACAGCGTCAGTAACACTGGCACGCTTACCGCCATAATTGAGAACTTCGCAAACATTTCAATCTGACTTCCAATGGCTGAAAAACCGGCATCTTTGCAAATACCAGAAGCAAACTCTGCCACATAAGTAATCCCCATCAGCTTCACCAGAATTTTCAGCATCGCCGCATCAATCCCGGTATACTGCTCGATCTTCTGAATCGTCTCCATTACCACCTGCAACCGGTTCATACTAAAGATCAGGATCAGAATAACAGCGGCCAGACTCAGATACAGCGCATATTCACTTTTCTGCTGCTTCAACAGCAATGCAAGTACCACGGCTCCAATACCAAGCATCGAAATCTGAATGATTCCCACTGCATGCTCCCTTCCTTCTCAATCATACTTTATAGTGAAAATAAATTTTTAATCTTATCAAACAGGTCATAAATATATGGCACGATCCAGAACAATACAATCACCAAACCTGTCAGACTGACCAGAAATGCATGCTCCTCTCTGCCGCTGTGCTTTAAAACCTGTCCGATCACCGTAACCAGAATCCCCACCGCAGCTATTTTAAACAACAAATTGACATCCATACATGTCCTCCTGTAACCTCATCCACCGCAAAAAACACTTAAACCAGAATCAATATCACAAAAATCCCAGCTGCCATCCCAAGATAACGGTAAATACGTTTCTTCTCCTCCAACTCTTTCTGCACCTGTTCCTGCATTCGCTGCAGCCGCTTTGCACATCCCTTCAAATGTTGTTCCTGCTGCGTCTGATCCAAAAATCCCAGATGTTTTCCAATCCGACAGACCTCGTCCAACTCCTCTGATTTCAAAAACAATTCTTTCTGTGCTTCACAAAATGCCTGCTCCCAGATTATCAAAAACTCTATTCCACTTCCCTTTTTCATCTGCTCTACAATATGCAGCAGCACAGTAGAAATCTCCGGTCGTACTTTCTTTTGCACCTGCAGCAATGCGTCCTGAATTGGAAGTCGCTCATATCGAATCTCCGCCGCCAGTAATTCCGTCATTTCAATTAATGATTCCAATATTTTTCTATGTAAATTTCCCGTGCGAAGTATCTCCCTGACAAATCCGACGCAAGCCACCAATACGCAGACACTTCCTGTCAATTTTAAAAACATACATCCTCTTTTCTACAACCACCTTTATATTTTTCTATGCAATATCTCACACTTAAAACCATATCCACTTTTCACATCTGCCACTTCCAGGTCTTACTTCCGTCAAACTTCCACTGCTGTTCTCACCTGATACCTTCTCTTGCCATCTTTCTTCGAAATAACCACATACTTTCCAAACATCCGCTCATCCCTACACTTGTCCCACCCGGGCTTTTGAAACAGTTCCTTAAGACTTCCCGCATGCACCGTTGCCAGCAAATGACAACCACAACGCAGAGCATATTGCATAGCAGAAAAATCCTCGATTCCACCAATCTCATCCACTGCCAAAATTTCCGGTGCCATACTGCGTACCAACAGCATCATTCCTTCCACCTTCAGGCATCCATCCAATACATCCGTCCTTATGCCGACATCA
Source organism: Lachnospiraceae bacterium (assembly GCA_963617435.1). GTDB lineage: Bacteria > Bacillota > Clostridia > Lachnospirales > Lachnospiraceae > Eubacterium_I. The sequence continues at coordinate 26,359 of CAVEOS010000016.1, read as the reverse complement.
TTTTGTGGAATTCCGTGTAAACATCCGGCAATTTCTGAACGCTCATCCACCAGTCCAATCCTTCTCCCGGAATGCACTTCATCTCCATTGGAAAACAATCGAATTAAATCCCGTAAAAGCGTTGTTTTTCCAGTTCCAGGTGCAGATAACACAAGCGTATTTTCAGGTTCATCATTCTCCCATAACTGCTCGTACACTGTTTTTCCGCATCCTTTTCGTTCTCTGGCAATACGAATGTTCAGATACAAAATCGGATAAATCCTGCCAATTCCCCCTGCTTTCTGTGTCACTTGACCGCACACACCAATTCGATGTCCTCCTTCCACTGTCAAAAATCCCTGGCGAACTTCCTCCTCGTAGGCATAAAGAGAATATTGTGACATCAGTGTGCTCATCTGCCGCAGATCTTCTACTGTTGCCGACAAACACTGCCAGTCCGGGACTCTTACTAGCGTATCATTTTTCAAAAAATACGCTCCTCTTGCAGTGACCAGTTCTATCGGCTGATTCACCCGCACCCGAATCTCCTCCAAGTCTCCGGCAAATTTTTCAAAAATATTCGCCTGCAAAAAGCACTCCCTGATCTTTATGGGAAATAACCTCAAAATCTGCTCCATCGCATCACTCCATTCGGCAATTTTTTCAAAAATTTATTCCAGGTTTTCTTTATACCTTATGCCATTCATTTTGTTAATTGCCATAGTCTAATATATGTATTACAGCTCATCTTAGAACAAAAAAACTTACACTTTTATCCCTATCTCTGGTTCTTATACATTCTCTTAACATTTAAATTCAATATTTTCATCAACTTCCCGTTTTTTATATTAAGCCAATCATTTCGTGTTGATTCACACTGTAACTTAAACGAAAAAATCCTGAAAAAATATCCCTGCAAGGCATCTTAGCCTGCAGGGATACTTTTTCAGAATTTTTTCTTCACTACCTAAATCTCAACCACAAAAGAAACTTTAAAAAAACACGATAAAAGGACACTTCCACAGAAGTGTCCTTTCAATTAACTTTGAACTAGTTGTATTTACGTTTTCTAGCTGCTTCAGATTTCTTTTTACGTTTTACGCTTGGTTTCTCGTAATGCTCTCTTTTACGAATCTCCTGCTGGATACCAGCTTTCGCACAGTTTCTCTTAAATCTGCGTAAAGCGCTATCTAAAGTCTCGTTCTCTTTTACGATTACATTTGACATAGTCTCACACCTAACCTCCCTCCAGTTGCGTATTGTGCATATTCAACTGATTGGGTAATATTTTACTGCACTGCTTGACAATTATAAGCATTTTTCGCAGATATGTCAATAGTTTTTTCCAAACTTTTTTACATACTTTTTGCAATTTTTGGCATAATTATGATACTTTCCCCTGCATTCAGCGAATCTTTCACGCACGAACATTACCCGAATACAGAGGATAAATTATCTTATTATTTAATCTGACCTGCCAATGCTTCTTTTGCTGCCGCGATCGCATCCGAGATTCCTGTCGGGTTCTTTCCACCGGCCTGAGCCATGTTCGGACGTCCGCCGCCGCCACCGCCAACTTTTGCAGCGATCGCTTTGATCAGGTTACCTGCATGTGCACCCTGTTTCATTGCGCCATCAGTTGCCATAGCTACCAGACTTACTTTTCCTTCGTTTGCAGATGCCAGAACAACGACACCCTCACCAAGTTTCTCTTTTAACTGATCGCCCAGATCACGAAGTCCGTTCATATCAACGTTCTCCAGTGCGGTTGCCAGAAGTTTTACACCGTTTACTTCTTCTACACGATCCATAACATCACCAAGTGCATCCTGAGCAGCTTTGCTCTTTAAGGATTCGTTCTCGCTGTGAAGTTCTTTTACTTCTGCCTGAAGATGTGTGATCTTCTCTGTCAGACCTGCTGCATTTGTTTTCAGTAATGCTGCTGCCTCGTTGATGATCTCCTCAAGTTTATCATAGTAAGCATATAATGCATCAGAAGTCAGTGCCTCGATACGTCTTACGCCTGCTGCGATACCGGACTCAGATACGATCTTGAATGCGGAAATCTCGCTTGTATTTGCTACGTGTGTACCACCACAAAGCTCTGTGGAGAAGTCACCCATTTTTACAACGCGGACTTCATCGCCGTATTTCTCACCAAACAGTGCCATAGCGCCTGTTTTCTTTGCATCCTCAAGACTCATGATGTTTGTATCAACCGGAAGTGCTTCTGCAATCTTCTCGTTTACGATTGTCTCAACCTGTTTCAGTTCTTCTGCTGTCATAGCGGAGAAATGAGAGAAGTCGAAACGCAGACGATCCGGGTTTACATCAGAGCCTTTCTGCTCTACATGAGAACCAAGTACGTTACGTAATGCTTTCTGCAGTAAGTGAGTTGCACTGTGGTTCTTTGCGATCAGAGAACGTCTCTTTGCATCTACTTCAAGCGTAACTGTATCGCCGACTTTGATCATACCTTTTGTCACGCGACCGATATGTCCGACTTTACCGCCAAGCATTTTTACGGTATCTTCTACACGGAACTCGCCTTCTGCAGTGCGGATATAACCGGTATCAGCAGTCTGTCCACCCATGGTTGCGTAGAACGGAGTCTCGCTTACAAAAATAGTACCTGCTTCGCCATCTGTCAGTGCCTCAACCAGTTCTGTCTCGCTGGTCAGAACGGTTACTTCTGAATCATGGCTGAAACGGTCATATCCAACAAATGTTGTTGTAATGGACGGATCGATAGCATCATAAACAGTTGCATCTGCGCCCATGTAGTTTGTTACTTTTCTTGCTTTACGTGCTTTGGTACGCTGCTCTTCCATAGCTGCCTCAAAGCCTTCCTGATTAATAGTAAAGCCTTTCTCTTCCAGAATCTCTTCTGTCAGATCTACCGGGAATCCGTAAGTGTCATACAGACGGAATGCATCTTCTCCGGAAAGAACTTTCTTTCCTTCTTTTTCCATCTCTGCCTGCATGTCAGCCAAGATTGCAAGTCCCTGATCGATGGTTTTATTGAATTTTTCCTCTTCCTGTGTCAGCACGCGGAAAATAAACTCTTTTTTCTCTTCCAGTTCCGGATATCCGTCTTTGCTCTCATGGATAACAGTTTTGCTCAGCTCTGCCAGGAACAGTCCATCGATGCCAAGCATTTTTCCATGTCTTGCTGCACGACGGATCAGACGACGAAGGACATAGCCTCTACCCTCGTTAGTCGGCATGATACCATCAGATACCATAAATGTAGCGGAACGGATATGATCTGTGATCAAACGGATGGAGACATCATCCAGTGCGTCTGTCTGGTAAGTTTTGTGAGACATCTCACATACTTTATCACGGATTGCTTTCATTGTATCAATATCAAATACGGAATCTACGTCCTGCATAACAACAGCCAGACGCTCAAGTCCCATACCTGTATCAATGTTTTTATTCTCTAACTCTTCGTAATTTCCTTTTCCATCACCATTGAACTGTGTAAATACGTTGTTCCATACTTCCATGAAACGGTCACAGTCACAGCCTACTTTACAATCCGGGCTGCCACAGCCGTATTTCTCTCCACGATCATAGTAAATCTCAGAACATGGACCGCAAGGACCTGCGCCATGCTCCCAGAAGTTGTCACACTCGCCGTTTTCATCACGATAGAAACGTGTGATCTTCTCTGCCGGTACACCGATCTCTTTTGTCCAGATTTCAAATGCTTCCTCATCCTCTCCGTAAATAGACGGATACAGACGCTCCGGGGCTAACTCCAGAACTTTTGTTAAAAATTCCCAGGACCAGGCGATTGCTTCATGTTTGAAATAATCGCCAAAAGAGAAGTTACCAAGCATCTCGAAAAATGTAAGATGACGTGCTGTCTTTCCTACGTTCTCGATATCACCGGTACGGATACATTTCTGACAGGTGGAAACTCTGCGCTTCGGCGGAATCTCTGCTCCTGTAAAATAAGGTTTTAACGGTGCCATTCCTGCATTGATCAGCAGCAGACTGTTGTCATTATGCGGAATCAGCGAAAAACTTTTCATAACAAGATGATCTTTGCTTTTGAAAAAGTCAAGATACATTCTTCGTAATTCATTTACACCATACTTTTTCACTCTCGTGTTCCTCCATCTATGTGTTTATTTTGAATATCTAATTCATCTATGCAATCACTGAAAACAGTATAATTACACACTCTTATCATAATATCATAGCATTTCTTCCTTGTAAAGCGATGCATTTACTCTTTACCAGGTAAAAACTTTCCCCGTTTTTTCATATGTATCATATTGTATACAAAGCCCTTGTTCTCCGAGTTTGTGCGAAGTGCCACCGGAACCGGCACACATCCGCCCACCACGGACGCAAGAATCATCCAGCCCAGATTTTTCATCGGGAAGAAGATCAGGGAAAGTGCCAAGGCTCCAAGGGGCTGCTGCAATACAGTTCCCAACAATGAGCCTGTTACCAGCACCACGCTGACAATCTCATTGGTATGAAAAATTGCTGCAAATCCGTATCCGATGCTCAGTCCACTGAAAAGCATTGGAAAGAAATGTCCGCCTCTCCAGCCTGAAGCAATGCAGACATTTGTCAAAAACAGTTTCACCACACCGATCACGATCAACAGATACGGCGTAAATTTCAGATATTCATACTGCATGGTCTGAATATCACTGCCGCCGGAAAACATGGTCATTGGAAGTGCTGTCCCGATCAGACCAAGAATCAGTCCGCCAAGCACAGCGTTTAAAACTGCCAGATTTTTCTCCCGCATTTTTCCGAAAAACCAGTTGCTGATTTTCTGAAAGATCAGAAACAGATAACCCGAGGCAATCCCCACAATGATCAGAAGAACGACCGCCACTTTATCTCTTAAAAGTAATACTCCGCCCTGTAAATGCGGGACAGACAGACATCTGCCAAAAATCAGATTCAGCAGTTCATATACTGCAAGTCCGGTGAGGCCTGCCGCCACACCTGCCACAATCTGCTCTTTCCGCTTCCATTCAATTTTTCCTTTGTCGTATACAATCTGATCCGGTGGCAAAAACAGACCTGCTGCCATCACCCGAAACAGTTCTTTTTTCATAATGTAAGGATTTCCGGCAAGCAGCGTATTCATTTTCCAGCGCGCCAGTCCAAACTGATCCATCGCCCAGCAGCAAAGTCCAAGCAGAAGACTGACCAGACCGGATTCCGGTCCTACCGCACCTCCGAAAAATAACGACAGAAACGATGCTGCCACGATCATCGGCAGTTTTCGGTACGGATAAGTTCCAGTGTCCTTGACACGTTTGACAGAATCTGTCATCCGCTCTGGATACGGTCCGTATACCCTGTGAAACAGTCCGATGACAACACCGCCAGCCAGACACATCAAAATCGTATAATACCTGGAATCTATGTACGCCGGAATGATTTCCCAGATAACTGTAATCCCTACATTTGCGATTTTCAGATACAGCCATACCAGACCGGCGATCACAGCACCTGTCAATGCCGTAAAGCACAAAAACAGGTTTCTGTTACTCATTTGTTTCTTCATTCTGTTATCTCATCCTCCAACAGATCACCTCCGTCTGCCGCTGTTGTGGCAAGACGGTCACAACGCTCGTTCTCCGGATGTCCGTCATGTCCTTTCACCCAATGAAATGTCACCTGATGAGGTTCCATCGCTGCCAGAAGCCGGCTCCACAGATCTTTGTTTTTCACCGGGGATTTGTCCGATTTTTTCCAGCCACGTTTCAGCCAGCCGTCGATCCAGTGCTGATTGAAGGCATCCGTCAGATATTTGGAATCAGAATACAGTTCCACCTGACACGGTTTTACCAGTGCTTCCAGTCCAACGATCGCCGCCATCAGCTCCATGCGGTTATTTGTTGTCTTGCGGTATCCGGCGCTCAATTCGCGCTCATGCAGTTTTCCGGTGGAATCAATAAACTGTAAAACGGCACCGTATCCGCCCGGTCCGTCCGGGTTTCCCCGGGCAGCACCATCGGTATATAATGTTACTTTCATAAATTTTATCCTTCCATAGAACGAATAATGCGGTTCGCTTCTTTATAAATATCAGCCGGCTCAAATCCGATGGAGAACTTCTGATCTTCATACAGAATTTTTCCGTTTACCATGGTCAGCTTCACGTTCTGTTTGCTTCCGCTGTATACAAGGTTTTTCACGATGTTATTCTCAGGCTGCATGTTTGGCTGCTGCAGATCGATCATAATCAGATCCGCTTTCTTGCCTGCGGCCAGTCGATCACAATTGTCCAGTCCCATGGCATGGGCGCCGCCGGTAGTTGCCATATATAAAATCTTGTCTGCGCTGATACACTCTGCATCCATTTCACGCACCTTTGCAAGTGCGCTTGCCAGAAACATTTCTTTAAACATATCCAGACTGTTGTTGCTGGCCGGTCCGTCTGTACCGATAGCCACCGGAATGCCTTCCTCCACAAACCGTTTTAATGGAGCAATTCCGCTTGCCAGTTTCAGATTGGAAGCCGGGCAGGTAACTGCAGTAAGCTGACGTTTCTTAAAGATTTCAAAATCTTTATCATCTAAATATACACAGTGGTATCCGCCGCCGCCGTACTCATACATGCCAAGCTCCTCTGTCAACTGTGTCGGTGTCTTGCCATAACGCTCCAGGCACTCTTTTACCTCGTTCCGTGTCTCAGAATTGTGTAAAAATACCGGTGATTTGTATTTGTGCGCCAGATCTGCGATTTCTTTCATCAGATCCATTTTTGTGGTGTATTCCGCATGGAAACCGATTATGAAAGAAGTCAGATCACTGGTCTCATTGACTTTCAGATAATTCTCCTCAACCACTGCTGCACTTCCGCCAAAACTGTTGACACCGGACACCTGTACCGCACGGAATCCACACTGTGCTGCCACCTGTGCATACACCGGTGGGAAATAACACATGTCAAAACTTGTGGTAATACCACTGGTCAGATACTCCATGATACCAAGTACTTCCAATGGACGGATATTTTCCGTATCCAGCTTGTCCTCCTTCGGGAAACACATCTGATATAACCACTCCTGCAGCGGCAGATCATCCGCATAGGAACGTAAAAATGTCATATAGGTATGCGCATGAGCGTTTTTAAATCCAGGCATCAGCAGATTGCCTTTTACGTCAATCTCACGCTCCCATGTCGGCTGCTCCATCTGCAGCCCGGCACAGATTTCCGCCGGATTTTTGCTCTCTCCTACATAACTGATGGAATCTCCATTTACCCAGAGTTCTCCATTGATAATTTCAAACTGTTCCTGCTCATTTAAGGTCAGGATTTTTGCATTATAAAAACGAATATTCATCTTCTTTCCTTTCTCACATTCTTTAACTGCGCCGATACATTTTTCTAACAAATATCATTTACTGTTTTTGCAATATTCACTACAGATTCTGTGATTAGCTTTTTAAACATCGGTGCTACCCGGTCTGCCGTCTCCTGAATCTCTGCATAGGTCAGCGGATTTTTTGAAATACCTGCCGCCAGATTGGAAATACAGGAAATACCGCAGACACGCATTCCCATATGATTCGCTGCCATGGCCTCGCAGGCCGTACTCATGCCAACTGCGTCCGCACCAAGAATTTTGTACATCCGAATCTCTTCCGGTGTCTCATAATTCGGGCCACTGGTCTGTACGTATACGCCTTCTTTTAATGGAATGTTATTTATTTTTGCTGTATTTCGAATCACTTCCTGCAGGTCTTTTTTGTAAACCTCACTCATATCCGGGAAACGGGTTCCAAGTTCCTCAATATTCGGTCCGGCAAGCGGTGATGGTACAAAACTGGAAATATGTCCGGTGATCAACATGAAATCCCCAGCCTGCATGCCTTCCTGTATGCCACCGGCTGCATTGGTCAAAAACAATACTTTTGCGCCAAGCATTCCCATCAGCCGTGTTGGGAGCACTACATCATGCATATCATAACCTTCATAATAGTGCACGCGTCCCTGCATGATCACCACCGGAATATTTTGAATATAGCCAAATACAAAACGGGCTTTATGTCCCAATACAGTGGAAACTGGAAAACCTTCAATCTCATGGTAATCCAACGTGGACTCCACCTGAATACTGTCTGCATAATCCCCCAGACCGGAACCAAGGATCAGTGCCACCTGCGGTTCAAAGGATATTTTTTCTCTCACGCTGTGATAACATCTCAGTAATTTGTCATATACCTCACTCACGCCAACCTTCTCCTTTTTCGTTGTTTTATGCTGAATCGTTATACTTTTCACATAGATAGTAAATTATGATACCACAAAACGCAAAAATGAACAAGTCTATGGAAATTTTCCCTTTTTTGATATACAATACGAAAGTCCGTCAGAAATATCCCACCGGCTAAGACGCCTTGTGTGATATTTCTGACGGACTTTCTCACGTTTTCTCCCCGGTAATAATATCTCTCAACGCTAATACTTTGTAATAGTATTTCTGTCGCACTTTCTTACATTTTGCTTTCATCTCCTGTAATGCTTTTTCAATCTGATTTTCTCATTTTTTAATTTTTATCTGATTATATGCTACAATCTAGGATACCTTACTGTGACAATTGGATACATTTACAGAATAATGCATACGAGTCCACCGTTGTTGTCGTTGACGATTTTCTTCATCGTATCCTGCAGTTTTTGCTGACTTTCTTCGTCCATCATCGTGATTTTTCGGCGGATTCCATCTTCCACCAGTTCACCCAGGGATTTACCGAATATGTTCGTTTTCCAGAGTCCCTCTGAAGTATTCTGATTTTCTTTGATATAGGATACCAGGTCTTTGGCCTGTTCTTCGCTTCCGATGATCGGTGCAATTTCTGTCTCTATGTTTGCCCGAATCATATGTATGGATGGCGAGGATGCTTTCAGGCGCACACCGTACTGACCACCATGCCGGATCAGTTCCGGTTCTTCCACTGAAATCTGCTCCATGGACGGTGACACAACACCATACCCGGTGCGCTGTACACTCTCCATCGCTTCTGCCACCTGCGCATAGGAGTCTTTTTTCTTCGACAGTTCCCGGATCAATGAGATCAGCTCATATTCTCCATGAATCGGAACTCCCGCCAGCTCACTGATATTTTCATAATAATAACTGTCGTCCACACCAAAACAGATTTTCACCGTTCCATTTGCCAGATCCGTCACCTCCAGCCGGATTGACGCAATTTCTTCCCTCTCCGGCAAAAACGTTACCCCGGCGATATCTTTCATCTGCTCCGCCTGGTTTAAAATCCTGCCCACTTCGGCAATGGCCGCCTCCTTGATTTTATGGGAAACCGGCAGCATTTCCACCCATTTTGGCAAATAAAAATCCAATTCCGTCACCGGAAACTCATACAACGCTTCCTGCAAAATTTTACAGATATCTTCCTGTTTCAGTTGCTCACAATTTACCGGAAGCACCGAAACACCGTATTTTTCCTGCAATTCCTTTGCCAGACGCTGCGACTCACTGCTGTGCGGCCGCTGGGTATTCATCAAAACCACAAAAGGTTTTCCAATTTTTTTCAGTTCCTGAACCGTCCGCTCCTCCGCTGGAACATAATTTTCTCTCGGAATTTCCGTAAAGCTTCCATCCGTCGTCACCAGAATTCCAATGGTCGCATGCTCCCGTATCACCTTTTCCGTTCCAATCTGTGCCGCTTTCGCAAAAGGAATCTCATGCTCAAACCAGGGCGTCTTCACCATCCGCTCGCTGCCCTCTTCCATATGGCCATTCACCCCGTCAATCAGATATCCCACACAGTCGATCAGCTTCAGATTTGCCGAAACTTCATCATCAAACTGAATCGTCGCCGCCTCTCGTGGAATAAACTTCGGCTCCGTCGTCATGATCGTTTTTCCCTGCGCCGACTGCGGAAGTTCATCCACTGTCCGTTTTTTTGCCGCAGAATCCTCCATCTGTGGCAGCACCATCACATCCATAAAACGTTTGATAAACGTAGATTTCCCGGTACGCACCGGTCCAACCACACCAAGGTAAATATCTCCGCCGGTTCTGGCAGTAATATTTTGATAAATATTATTATTCGTCATAGCAATCATCCTCTCCTCTTCTACTCATGAATATGCGGCACACTTCCGATTTATACCAGAAAAATACTTCTCCCATTTTCAAAATATTTTATTATAAAAAACTTCTTCCGACATAGCACATCCCACCATTTATTCAATACATAAAATCATTTTGCAAAATAAACGTAAATTCTTTCAATACACAGGAAAAAGAGCGGAAAAAATATCCGGCAAGGCGTCTTAGCCTGCAGGATACTTTTTCCGCTCTTTTTTCGTCCGTTTTATCACCTAAACTTTAATTGTCCAATAAATATTCCCCAAGAATGCGAATGCCATCTTCAATGCAGCCATCACAGCTCCGCAACACATTCCCGGTACCAACACCTTTCAGTTCCCGGCACACAATAGACCCATTCTTCTCCTTAAATTTTGCCGCCAGCTCCCGCACTTTTCCCATCGTCTGCGCCTTTGTATCACAGGCCTGCAGATCTCCGGAGCTGTTTGCCAGTCCAAGCGCCATAAACATCGCCGTCACAGCACCGCATGTCTCCATCATGCCGCCCATACCTGCTCCGAATCCTTCGGAAATACGAAACAGCGTCTCTTCATCCATTCCAAGTTCATCCGCATACGCACAGAGCACGATCTGCGCACAATTATATCCTTTTCCGTGTTTTTCTTTGATTTCCGCCACACGCTCTTCTATCGTTTTCATCTGTCTCCTCCTTGTTTTCTCTTCTTTTTCCATACACCATCTGACTATTTTGGCAATGATCCTTCTGGTTTTTCTGCGCTCATTATAGCACATTTTATACTCTTTTTATGTTTTTTTGCCTGAAATCCATTGAATTTTCCCCTAGAAACTGGTACACTATGGTTACCCTTTTGATACTAAATTACTTTTTCAAACTAAATAAAATTAATTTTTTAACAAAAAAAGAAAAATTTCGGAGGTGAAATACACTATATGCAGCAAGCTGTCAATCCTTATCATTTTGTTACAAACTGTATATCTGGCAAGTGGAAAATGACCATTCTTCACCACATTCATCATTATGGGAAAATACGTTTTAACGAGACAAAGAAAACACTGGGCGTCAGCGAAAAAGTATTAAGCCAGCAGTTAAAAGAACTGACACACGACGGACTTGTTCAGAGAATTCAGTACAATACGATTCCGCTGAAGGTTGAGTATATCCTGACTCCACTGGGCGAAGATCTGATCCCGGCTCTGGATATCCTTTACATCTGGAGTATCCGCAGACTGACCGATCTGAATCTCCCGATCGATCCGGATGCCTTTAAGGTACACACAGAACTGAAATATCGTGATCAGTTAAAAGACGTTATGGACACGTATATGAAAAAGCATCCTTCTGCTGAGGATGAAGAATAAAATAAGACACAAAAAAAGCTGCTTTCGCAGCTTTTTTTGTATTAGGATAGGATATTATATAGCTACAAACAAGGCGGAATTTTCCAACCTGTGTAACTTACTTTGGATAATCTGTGACTTATTTGTTTGTCACATAATCATAGATTGCATGTGCTGCATGTTTTCCGGCACCCATTGCAAGGATAACGGTTGCGGCACCTGTAACTGCATCACCACCGGCATAGACACCTTCTTTTGTTGTCTTTCCGTTCTGCTCATCAGCTACAATACATTTCCATTTATTTACTTCCAGCCCCTCTGTTGTTGAAGAAATCAACGGGTTTGGAGATGTTCCCAGAGACATGATAACAGTATCAACATCCAGGACGAAGTTAGAACCAGGAATTACCTGCGGACGTCTTCTTCCAGACTCGTCCGGCTCACCAAGCTCCATGCGGACACACTCAAGACCGGATACCCAGCCATTCTCATCCTCATAGATTTTTACCGGATTGGTCAGAAGATCGAAGATAATGCCTTCTTCTTTTGCGTGATGAACTTCTTCCACACGGGCCGGAAGCTCTGCTTCACTTCTTCTGTATACAATATGAACTTCAGCACCAAGACGAAGTGCAGTTCTTGCAGCATCCATTGCTACGTTACCACCACCAACGACAGCTACTTTCTTTCCGCCGTGGATCGGTGTGTCATACTCATCTCTGTATGCGCTCATCAGGTTATTTCTTGTCAGGTACTCATTTGCAGAGAATACACCATTTGCGTTCTCACCATCAATACCCATGAATTTCGGAAGACCTGCTCCAGAGCCAATAAATACAGCTTCGAAACCTTCCTCATCGATCAGCTGATCAACTGTTACCGCTTTACCGATAACAACGTTTGTCTCAATTTTAACACCAAGAGCAGTCACGTTATTGATTTCTCTTGCAACGATACGCTCTTTTGGAAGACGGAACTCCGGAATACCGTAACGAAGTACTCCGCCCGGCTCATGTAATGCTTCGAAAATAGTAACGTCACATCCCATTCTTGCAAGCTCGCCTGCGCAGGCCAGACCGGAAGGACCGGAACCTACGATTGCGATTTTATGTCCGTTTGATGGAGCCGGTGCCTGCTGGCTGTAGTTATTTTCAGCAGCTGCATCTGCTACGAAACGCTCCAGTTTACCAATGGAAACAGCCTCGCCTTTGATACCTCGGACACATCTTCCCTCACACTGGTTCTCCTGCGGGCATACACGTCCACAAGTAGCAGGAAGGGATGTATACTGAGAAAGGATTTTGTAAGCTTCCTCGATCTCACCTGTTTTAACTTTACCGATAAATCCAGGAATATCAATGGAAACCGGACATCCTTCCACACATTTCGCATTTTTACATCCAATACATCTCTGTGCTTCCTGTACCGCTTCTTCTTTGTTATATCCATAACAAACTTCTTCAAAATTTGTTGCTCTTACCTTTGGATCCTGCTCTCTTACAGGAACTTTCTTAAACATATCCATTAGTTGTCACCTCCGCAGTTTCCGCATCCACCATGATGTGTATCGCCTTCACGCAGTTTCAGGATTGCACGTCCCTCTTCTGTCTTGTACATCTGCTGACGTTTCATTGCCTGGTCAAAATCAACCAGATGTCCGTCAAACTCCGGTCCGTCTACACATGCAAATTTGATCTCATCGCCTACCTGTAAACGACATGCGCCACACATACCAGTTCCATCTACCATGATCGGGTTCATGGAAACAATCGTCGGGATGTCCAACTTTTTGGTAAGCAGACATACGAATTTCATCATGATCATCGGTCCAATGGCTACGCAGACATCATACGGCTGCTCAGCTTTTGCTACCAGATCCTCGATCACTTTGGTAACCATACCCGGAATACCGTAACTTCCATCGTCTGTACATACATACAGATTGCCAGCCACTGCCTTCATCTCATCCTCAAGGATCAGCATGTCATGATTTTTTGCTCCAACGATAACATCTACATCCACACCATGCTCATGCATCCATTTTACCTGCGGGTAAACCGGTGCTGTTCCAACACCACCTGCTACAAACATAATTTTTTTCTTTTTCAGCTCTTCCACATCTTCTTCAACAAGCTCAGATGGACATCCCAGCGGTCCAACAAAATCCTGGAATTCATCTCCTGCCTGCAGGGATGACATACGCTCAGTAGAAGCTCCAACAACCTGAAATACAATGGTAACAGTTCCTGCTTCTCTGTCATAGTCACAGATGGTCAGCGGAATACGCTCTCCAATCTCATCCATTTTTACTATTACAAACTGTCCCGGTAAACAGGATTTTGCTACTCTCGGTGCATTTACTACCATATAATAGATTTTATCAGCTAACTGCTTACGTTCTAAAATCTTATACATAAGTACCTCCTCTATTGTTAATTAATTAACTTGTTTCTTATATTGTATACAGTTTTTTTTCAATTTTCAACTACTTTCTACTTATATCTATGTTCTAATTCATATACAACAAACCTGCAATTATACAGGTTCTTATAGTCCCCTTTTCACTTCCTTCTCTGATTTTTATCTGATCATATTATGGCAATGCAGTATATTTCACACCAGAGACCTGCGGTTACCATTTGATACCCAGTGGTATACATTTACAATTTGAAAAAAACCCCTGACTTCTCAGGAGTTTCTTCGGATAGGTATAATTTTGGGAATCAGAAAAATCGGGTAGATTTTTCTGCGTTTTACTGTGGTACAACCTTTGTAAATGTTCTGGCTTCCTCTTCTCCACGCTGAACACGCAGTGCACCAAGTGCAAGAGACTCCATCTCATTTTCGCCGGCATATACGATAACCGGTGCGATAAACTCAACACGTTTTGCAACTTCTTTTGTAAAATACTCAGAATATGCAATACCACCGGTCAGGATAATATTGTCAACTTTGCCATCTACATAAACAGCAAGTTTTGCAATATTTCTTGCTACATTTAAGATCATTGCATCATAGATAAGTTTGGCTTTCTCATCGCCATCCATCATCATTTTTTCAACGATTCTTGTATCATTCACACCAAAGTAGCCCATGAGACCACCCTGTGTTTTTACTTTTTTCATCATGGCTTTCTTTCCCATGCCTTCACGAGTTGCCATATCGATTACCTGGAATGCAGGCAGTCCGCCGGCACGCTCCGGTGAAAACGGTCCTTCATCATCAGAGATCATATCAACGATCTGTCCTTTGTGATGCAGGGATAATGTAATTCCACCGCCCAGATGAGCAACGATTACAGAAATATCACTGTATGGTTTGTTGTTCTCTTTTGCATATTTCATAGCAGCGGCACGCATGTTCAGGTTATGTCCCATACCTTTACGCTGCATCTCCGGTAAACCTGTTATTTTTGCAAGCGGCTCCAGCTCGTCAACAGTTACTGCATCGTAAATGTAAGCCGGAATGTCAAGCTCTGTAGCGATTGCATTTGCGATAACTGCGCCAAGATTGGATGCATGCTCGTTCTGCGGTGCGTATGTAAGCTGCCATACCATATCCTCGTTTACACGGTATGCACCTGCCTTGATCGGCGGAAGCAGACCACCACGGGATACGATTGCTGTCAGATTCTCTTTGTACACACCATTTTTCTCCATGGTTGCAAGGATCAGATCTTTACGCATCTCATACTGATCGATAATATTTTCGAAAGGCTTTAACTCATCCTGAGAATGCTCAATGCTCTCTACAAATAACGGTGTCTCATCCTGATAAACCGCAATTTTTGTGGATGTGGAGCCCGGATTCATTACTAAGATTTTTTCCATGTCGGTCTCCTTATTTGTTTTTGCCTGCACTTACTGCTGCTGCTAAAGCGAGGGAAAGGAATTTCTCTTTTGCAGAAGATCCTCTGGAGCAGAATACGATCGGTACCTGAGCACCAACTACGAAGCCTGCCATGTTACCCTGTGCAATGATTGTGATGGATTTTCCAAGGATATTTCCAACCTGAATGTTCGGAACAAGGATAACATCTGCATCACCTGCAACCGGGCTCTCGAAACCTTTGATGTCTGCACACTCTTTGTCCAGAGCGATATCCAGGGAGATTGGTCCCTCAACAACACAGTCTTTGATCTCGCCGCGCTCGTTCATCTCTTTTAACTCGCGTGCTTCTACTGTCTCAGGCATTTTCGGGTTTACTTTCTCTACTGCTGCTACAGCTGCGATCTTCGGATTCTCATATCCAAGAGCTTTCAGAGTCTCTACTGTATTTTCGATGATCTGTGCTTTCTGCTCAAGTGTCGGGTATGTCATCATACCACCATCTGTAGTAACAAGAAGTTTATGATAATGTGGAAGTTCGTCAAATACGAAGTGAGACATTACACGGCCTGTTCCAAGACCTGTCTCTTTGTTTACAGCCGGTTTTAAGATCTGTGCTGTCTCCATTTTACCTTTCATCAGAAAATCACCTTTTCCTTCGTGGATCAGGGCAACGGCACGTTTTGCAGACTCATCTACATCCGGAACATCGTAGATATCTTCTTCCGGTACAACCAGACCGATCTCTGCACAGATTTTTTCGATTTCTGCTTTATCGCCAACCAGAACCGGTTTTGCGATTCCTTCTTCCTGTGCATGCTTGATAGCCTGTAATGTGTGCTCGTCCTGAGCAGCTGCTACGATTACACGCATTGGCTCCGGAAAACCTTTTACACGTTCAACAATTTCATCAAAGTTTTTAATAACTGCCATTATAAAATCCTCCTGCTGTATATATATTTTTTCGAGCTTTCGTATTGAAACTCTTTTCTCATTCACTGCGTTTTATTATAGCATGTTTCTGGTTGCACCGCAACATAAAAATTTGCAATTTATACTTTATATTTTGCATCTTGCACGATTTTTTATTGTTTTTAAAGTTAATTTTTAATGGAACTGAATGAAATTACCGGATACGGACACGGATTATTTTCTATCTGCGCTGCGCCGCTTATCTTCGCCTCCTCCCGCGAACTCGCCCACAGCAAAAAACTACTGTGGGCTCAAACACACTCACGGAGGCGGGCTATGCTCGCTCCGATCACGAAAATAACCCTACCGTCCTGCATCCGGTAATTTCACTTCAGTTCCAATTTACACTACAAAAACTTCAACACTTCTCCCGCATCCTACAAATATTTGTATCCAATATACACCTGTGAAAAAAGCCTATCCTTACCATATACACAATATTTATCGCATCCTCATAACCAATTGATAAATAACAGTTAACAGCTTGTAGCAAATATTGTATCTGCCACTATGTACATGAACAAAGCTGAAAGCAGAAAATCCAACGTAAGACGGTAGGATAATTTTCGTTGTGGCTGCAAGGCTAGCCCACCCGCGTGAGTGTGTCTGAGCGAACTGTTTTTGTGAGCAAGTTCGCAGGAGCGGGCGGAGATAAGCGGCGCAGCAGTCACAGAAAATTGTCCGTGTCTACATTGGACTTTTTGCTTCAGCTTGTTCTTCCATTCTTCACATAGCCAAAATATTAAATTATTTAGAATCTACTTTTCACGGTTTCAAGATTTTTTAAAATATAATCTCTGGACCATAACTGATGAGCTTCCAGGCCATCACAGATCTTGGAGAAATCTTTCTTTTGTACTGCCTCATGAATCTGCTCAAAGTATGTAATACCGGAATGATACTGTCCGCCGCTGCCACCTTTTTCACGCGGCATTGCAAACAACGCATGCAGAATCTCATCCATACCTGTCATGGATGTTACTTTTGTCATCAACATCTCATTCTTGGAATTTTTGTAAAACACATCCATAATATTTCGGATACATCTGCAGCTCTCGATGACACCATTGGAAGAACGATACTCCTCGATATATTTTCCAATTTCATCTGCCATCTGCTGTGCATCGCCGTCACGCAGTGCATTTCTTGCAGCCAGCATCTGATATGCGAAAGAAATCTCCTGGATCTCACGGACATCATTCTCCGTGATATCAATAACTCTCGCACCTACATTATTTTCAAATTCAATTAATCCTTCGTTTAACAGACGGTTCAATGCCTCACGCACCGGTGTGGAACTGACACCGTACTCTTCCTGTAATTTACTTACATTCAGTTTGCTTCCAAACGGAATCTTTAACTGAACAATTCTCTCCCGTAACTTTTCATACACCTGGTCAACCAGTGATACCCTTTTAATGACTGCCATTCTTTTCTTCTACTCCTGTCTTTATGCTTTTCAACGCATTGCATATTTCACATTTTGCACGATGTCAAATACATAACATATTATGCCATAAAAATGTATACAATGCAAACGATTTATGGCACAAAATGGTATACAATCCAACTCTTTTATAGCATAAACTACATAATTCAAATCATTCATAGCGCAAAAAAGAAACACGACCAAAATCTTTTGGATTTCAATCGTGTTCCCATCCTACTCTACTTCAAAGTATTCATTATCATCTACCTGACGGGCACCTTCTTTTTCATAGACACCCATGACATGGCACTCTGGGCAGAAACCGAATTCATCGCCAAACTCTGTCATAACATCCAGCGCGTACTCGAATTTCATACCGCATTTCGGGCAGTGATAATACATATATAAAGCTCCCCAGGTCATAAGAAAAGATCTCCTTACTCAGCTAAGCCAAGGATCTGACGTGCTTCAGCCGGTGTAGCAACCTCTTTGCCATACTCTTTGATGACACGAGCAGCTCTCTCTACGAACTGAACGTTGCTCTCTGCAAGCTGTCCTTTTGCGTACATTACGTTATCTTCCATACCTACACGGATATTTCCGCCAAGTGCTACTGCACCGTAAAGCATTTCCATAGCGCTGTGTCCAACACCGAAGCAGGACCATGTGTAGTTTCCTTTTCCTACTAACTCATCAGCTGTCTCTTTCATGAAGATCAGGTTCTTCATAGAACCAGCGATACCGTTTGCACATCCCATGCAGAACTGGAAATGTACAGGTGTTTTCAGAACGCCTTTTTTGATGTAGTAAGCAGCGTTTCCGATCATACCCGGATCAAAAGCCTCGATCTCCGGTTTAACACCTAACTCCTGGAATAACAGACCACAATCTGTTAAGAATTTCGGAGAGTTGATGAATAATCCGCTGTTTAACCAGTTCATAGAACCGCAGTCATAAGAAGCCATCTCTGGTTTTAATTTTTTAACATGAGCAACACGGATCTCGTCATCTGCGTGGATGTCTCCAGATGTTGTAAGGTTTAAGATGATATCGCAATCCGGATATTTTGTATGGATCAGGTTTACAGTCTCTTCGAATTTAGCTGTATCCATTGTTCCGTTACCCTCATCATCTCTCATATGAAGATGAGCAACTGCTGCGCCTGCTTTCCAGCATGCGTATACGTCATCAGCGATCTCCTGTGGAGTCATCGGTACGTTCGGGTTGTTCTCTTTTTTTGGCCAAGCGCCTGTTACAGCAGCTGTGATAATAACTTTATTTTTTAATGCTTTGTTATCCATTTTAAATTTCCTCCTAATATTCCCATAAAATCCAGACGAGAGGATTTCCCGTCTGGATCATATTCTTTAAAACAAATTATTTGTTGCGGTTGAATAATCTCTGGATGTAATCAAGACAGCTAAGACCATATTCTTCAGCATCGCCGTAACCTGTTCCACAGTATTTGTATTTTCTTTCCGGAACTGTCGGATCAACGTTCTCCTCATCAACATAAGCAACCGGATGAGCCATAGAGCCATCGCCCATGTACCATCTGATTGGGTAGCAATGGAAATCAAACCATTTACCAGGAATGATTTTATCAAGGTCACCACCAAGGTTCTCAACACCAACGATACCATGACCAAGCATCTCTTTATGACATGGCTCCCATGTTCCCCAGATACCGATATTCTCTAAGTCGCCGAATTTCTCATCGTATGCTTCCTGTCCATGGATACGGATGTACTCGAATTTATCGAACTCAGCGTAAGCTTCCTCACCAAAGAGCTCTTTGTACTCTTCAACGATTGTTTTACCTGTAGCACCAAGAAGGTTCATTCTTGTCATACCGTTGTTACCCATAGCTGTGTGAAGCGGATGATCCAGAGCCTGTCCGTCCATAGCTACACATTTAACACCCTGTTTTACAAACCATTTACCAGCATCAATACCTGTACCAGCTGCATAATGATAGTAAGCTTTGGAATCATCGAAGTAACGATGCATTCCGGAATTCAGGCAAAGGATCTTTCCTTTCAGATCGCCATCTTTAAGACCGTACTCTTTCATACATGCATCAAGATGTTTGTCTGTGATCAGTCCCCAAGGCTCGATATCGATTTTGAATACGATAGCCTGTCCAGCATAAGCATCAGCCGGCATCTCATGTGTATAACGAGCACGTCTGCCGTCGAACTCATACTCCATAACGTGACGCGGTGCATCACAGTGAGTACCTGTATGCATTGTACATGTAATTCTCTGTGTTAAAACACCACCTTTAGCCATAGAATGTGCGCCTACGATTTCTGGTTTATCAAAGTAAGGCCAACGCGGAATCTCTGCACTAAAAGGATGTGCTAAATCTACTACTACTTTTCCCATTTTTATTATCCTCCTGAATAGAATATAGTGTGTCTATTTCATGTACCTTCACATTACCCGAAGATACGAATGAACCATGTTATTGTATAATCAAATTTATTTGTTGTAAAGCATCTTGATCAGATACTCGTTCAGACCACCGTTGATCTCTGCGATCTCTTCGTCTGTATATTTCATGAATCCTTCATGAACACCATCTACTGCCTCTGCACGGAAACCGTTTTTGCCTTCATCCAGCATCTGTTTCAGTAATGGAGAAGCATCATGTCTGTCTTCCAGATCTTTTAATACATAGTTATGGATATTGGATGTCAGCTGTGTGCTTACCATATCAGAGTTTACTAATGGCGGTAAGTATGGAAGCCTCAGGCCAAAGCTGTATTTGCAAGCATCATCTACAGTTTTTGCATCTGCGATACCACGCTCAACGATGGAAATAGCCTCACGCCATAAAGCATGCTGCATTCTGTTTGCGATAAATCCCGGAACGTCTTTTTTGCAAAGAACCGGTTTTTTACCAGCTTCTGTTAAAACGTCGATAACAGTCTGGGCAACCTCATCTGTAGTAGCATCTGTCTTAACAACCTCTACTAACGGAATCAGGAAAGCAGGATTCCAGAAATGTGTACCGCAAAGTCTCTCACGGTGTTTACATTTTGCAGAAATCTCTGTCGGGCTCATAACGGATGTATTTGTACAGAAGATACAGTCATCTGCTACATACTCCTCTAACTGAGCGAACAGATTCTGTTTCATCTCCATCTCCTCTAATACACACTCAACAACCATCTGTGCGTTTTTCACGCCTTCGTCGTTCATATCCTGTGTAAAGCTGATTTTGGAAACGATTTCATCTACGTCTGCCTCTGTTACGATTCCTTTTTCTACAAGAAGTTTCATGTTGTTGCGAACTTTTGCTTCTACATTTACTGGGAATACATCATATACAGTAACCTTTGCATCATCAAGTCCTGCCAGGATCTGTGCGATTGCGCTTCCCATCATTCCGCCGCCACATACTAAGAAATTTTTAATTTCACTCATTATTTTTGCATCTCCGTCTTATTAATCATTTACAGAGCCCCGCCCGCCTGTGGCAGGCAGGAACTCCTTTTAAACTTGTGTAATAAGTCTGCAATTATGGTTTTGTACGCCACATTACATGACTGTATTTATTGTCAAAGACAATAATTAGCAGGTTAAGTAACCACCACTGCAGTCGCAGTTAGCGCCTGTGATATAGTTAGAAGCGTCAGAAGAAAGGAAGATAGCATATCCTACGAAATCTTCCGGCTCAGCCAGACGTCCGATTGGCTCACGTTTCATAAAGTTCTGGTATACAGCAGATTCCGGATCGAACATCCACTCTGTTAAATCGCTACGGAATACTGTCGGGCACAGAGAGTTAACATTGATACCGTATTTAGCGGAAAGGTCACAAGCCATGGAAGAAACCATAAGGTCTGCACCACCTTTAGATGTACAGTATCCTGTGTATCCAGCCATACCACGTTTAGAACGCTGAGATGTAACAACTACAACTTTACCGCCTTTGCCCTGAGCAACCATCTGCTCTGCAACATATTTGCAAACAACGTATACAGATTTACAGTCAGCATCCATGATGTACTGCCAATCAGCTACGGACTGTTCTAAGATGTTCTGTGGTTTGTTGAATCCGTGGCAAACAGCAAGAATGTTGATCTCACCATATTTAGCAACTGTACCTTTTACTAAAGCATCAACATCTTCCTCTTTTGCAGGATCAGCTGTGATGTATGCACAGTCGATATTCTCTGCTTTGAACTCTGTCTCCAGTTCCTCTAATTTAGTTGCGTTACGACCAGTCATCATAACTTTTGCTCCAGCATAACCATATGCTTTAGCAAGAACTTTTCCTAATGCACCAGTTGCGCCTGTAACCAGAGCCACTTTTCCTTCTACAGAAAACATGTTGTCGACAAAGTCTTTCTTTAAACTTACCATTTCCCAAAATCCTCCTTCATTTTTGCCTTTGGTTTTTCTCATTTCAGTTTCTATATAAGAAGCTGAGATGGATCAAGGCGAAACGGATAAACTTAAAATTCCGTTCGTCAAATTCATCATGTTTAGTATAGTTCATGTCGCTTTTTTATGCAATACATACAATATTGTTAGTAAGTTACTGTACGGTAATTCAGTTTCCTTTTTGTGCATTACTACTAACACTTTTTTATTTTTTTACATAAAAATTGTTGATTTTTCCCTCACATGGTGGTAGACTATGCCTTGTAAAAAACGTCAAACAAAGAAAGGAAGGTCTTATACTATGGCTGGCTACAAAATTACCAAAAAAGATGCTTATTATACTTATGAGGCACCAGGACACAAAGAGTGCAAATTATGCAGACTTCATGATCCGCAGGATATTGATGGCGGAAGACTGACAAATGGTCTTTCTCATTTCCTTCCAAGCGGCGGCGGCACAGAGTTTGCTGACAATGCTATGGAGTCCATCTACTACATCATCGAGGGAACAATGTTATTCAAAGGTGACGACGGTGTTGAGACAGTTCTGGAAACAGGCGACAGCGTACATATCGCTCCGCACTCCAAAAAGAGCGTTACAAATATCGGAACAACAACAGCTCAGATGTTAGTAATTCTTTTACCAGAGGCTGCTAAATAATTCATTCTAAATCAAAAAAAACAATTGAATATCATAAAGGGGCTGCGAAGAAATAAAAGTTTCTTCGCAGTCCCTTTATCTTTTTGGAAATTTTCCAGCTTATCGGAACCGGACCACCACTCCCAGCCTTCAAAGTGCAGTCCCTCTGATTCATCCGGAACTCCCGGATCTGTCAGTACATCATTGTAATGCATTGTCTTTTCGGCAATCTGATTTCCATCAAGTATATATGTGATTTTATACTCTTTATTCCTTTGTCGATATATCTTCAAAACTATATCGTTTTCTGTTCTCTGATGTCATTTCTTTTATTTCCATGCAATCTATCTTCTTTCTCTTCTGTCCTATAAAATTTTTCAATCACACTCCGGCTGCATCGCGGTTTTTTGAAGTGCGCTATCGGAAGTGCCGGCTTGTACTCAATGTGGTAGGTACTTGATATTCGTTGTATTAGCATTCCCTGATTCAAAATGCTGTCAGTAATTTCTATTTCTCTTAGTATAGCAAAAACATGCCTGTATCACATCGTACTTTTTTCTGAATAATATGGTCTGTTTTTTATTGTTTTTGCACCACAAAAAGGAAAGGAATTGCAAATCTGCAATTTCTTTCCTTTTTCACATCATTATGTTGTTTTAAATCAAACTCGTCAGGATAATAGGATACGGTCGTTGTCTAACTGTGCTCCTACTCCTTCTTTGAATTTTTCCAGAAGATCTGCAACCGTCAGACCCTTTCGCTCTTCTTCTTTTACATCCAGTACGATCTCACCGGAGTTCATCATCAGTGTACGGTTACCAAGTTCCAGTGCCGACTGCATGTTGTGTGTGATCATCAGACAGGTGATCTTGTTTTCTGCCACAATCAATTTTGTCAGTTCCAGCACTCTTTCTGCTGTCGCCGGATCCAATGCAGCCGTATGCTCATCTAGCAGTAAAATCTTTGGTGTCACTACAGTTGCCATCAGCAGTGTCAGTGCCTGACGCTGTCCACCGGAGAGCAGTCCCACCGGATTTTTCATACGATCTTCCAGCCCCATACCCAGCAGTGCAAGTTTTTCACGGAACATCTGTTTTTCTTTCTGGGAAATTCTACTGAAAAACTTTCCTTTTGCCGTGGAGGCCCTCAGATAAGCCAAAACCAGATTTTCCTCAATCGTCATACCCGGAGCCGTACCTTTTTTTGGATCTTGAAACAGATGACCGATATATCTGCTTCGTTTGTATTCTTTCTCATATGTAATGTCTTTGCCATCCAGGATGACCGCACCTTCATCCACGAAAAAAGTTCCACAGATGGCATTGAACAAGGTTGATTTTCCTGCACCGTTACTTCCGATAATGGTAGCAAAATCACCGTCTTCCAGTTGAAGATTTAGATGCGATAATGCTTTTTTCTCATTTACCGTTCCCGAATTAAATGTTTTTGATATATCAATTAACTGGAGCACTACAGACTACCTCCCTGTTTTCTTTTTGCGATCGCCGCACGTTTTGTTTTTGCAAATGCCGCTTTCTGTTTCAGATACGGCAGAGAAATCGCTACTGCTACGATGATGGATGATACCAGTTTCAGACATTCTGCCGGCACATTGAAACGAAGTGCGATGGCAACGATAAAACGATACAGGCAGCTTCCGAGGATAACGCCAAATACACGTTTTGCCACATGTCCCTTTCCAACGAGTGTCTCACCGATGATCAGGCTAGCCAGTGCGATGGTCACCTGACCGGTTCCGATATTGATATCACAGGAACGCTGATACTGAGCCAGAAGTCCACCGGAAAGTCCTGTCATTGCATTTGCCACACACAGACCAACGGTAATAGTAAACACCGGACTTATGGAGGAAGCACGCACCATAAACGGGTTATCTCCGGTTGCACGGATGGACAGTCCCAGTCGCGTTCCCAGAAACCAGATCAGGATGCCTGCCACAATCACAATTACGATCAGAATCGCAATGATCTCATACCAGTTTCCATCGATTCTTTCTTTTGCCAGTGTAAAAATCGTATCATTGGCAAACAAATTGATGGTGGAAGAAAATCCCATAACTGCAATGTTGATAGTGTACAGACCAGTATTTACAATAATACCAGCCAGAATGGACTCAACGCCCAGTCTGGTCTGAAGAAATGCGGTTACAAATCCAGATATCACACCGGCTCCCGTGGCCGCCAGCAATCCGAGGAACGGATGTCCCTGCAGGGTTACCATGGCGCACACGGCACAGCCCAGTGTGAAGCAGCCGTCAGTAGACAGATCTGCAATATTTAAAATTGAAAATGATACAAACAGCGCTAGCGCTACCAGCGCGTAGATACATCCCAGCTCAATGGCACTCTGTGCCAGAGAAACTGTAAAAATTGATGACAACATAATGATTTATACTCCTGATTGTTTTGATTTATTCAAATTCCTGAGCAGTTGTGGTTTCTTTTACCTGCTCGCACATATCAGCAAACATGCTGTAATCCAGACCGATCTTTGCAGCTGTATCTGTATTGATGGTTGCGATACCGTTGTTCATGGTCTGTACCGGAGTAGTTGCCGGATCAGCACCATTTACCAGAATATCTACGACCATGTCTGCTGTTACTTTTCCAAGTTCTTCATAATTTACGCCGTATCCGCAGAATGCACCGTTTAATGCGAAGGAGTCAGCACCACAGTACTGTGGAACTTTTGCATCCTGGAATTTTTCAAAAATTGCAAGTTCTGCTGTCATAACAGTATTGTCAGTTGGTGTAAATACGGCCTCACATCCTGCTGCGATCAGAGCGTCTGCGCCGAGAGAGATTTCATCGTTTGTTGTACCTGTTTTCTCTACATACTCGATTCCTTTTGCATCCAGATAAGCTTTTGCGTCTGCGATCGGCTGTGTGGAGGAATCCTGACCTTTGTCATATAACAGACCTACTTTTTTGATATCCGGCTGTGCGGCCAGCATCAAATCCATGATTGCTTCGGTATCCAGCATATCGGATGTACCTGTGATGTTGCTGCCCGGTTTGTCCATGCTGTCCACCAGACCTGTGATAACCGGATCAGATACTGCGGAAAATACAACCGGTGTCTGTGTCTCTTCTGTCACTGCCTGCATAACCATTGCAACCGGTGTTGCAACCGGAACGATCGCATCTACGTTATCGTTGATCAGGTCACTTGCAATCTGATTCATAACTGTTGCATCTGCCTGACCGTTATATGTGTGATCTGCATAATCAAATGTCACACCAAGCTCTTTTCCTTTTGCGTCCAGCTCTTCTTTTACGGCTTTTACGATCTGGTTTAAGGAAGCATCGTCAACATACTGAACGATTCCTACCTGATAAACTTTGCCGTCTACTGTTTCTTCTGCTGCAGAAGTAGTATCTCCTGCATCCTTCTGGTCGTTTGACTGACCACCGCAGCCTGCCAGAACAGTTACTGCCATTGCGCATCCAAGTGACATTGCTAAAAATCTCTTTTTCATCTTTTTACTCTCCTCTTTTTTAATTCAAGATTTGTTTTCAAATCTTGCTGCGAACTGGATGTCAGCAAAGCTGACAACTTCCTCTATCCAGTTCTGTACTCCTTGCGGAGCATATTTGGCATTTTTTTGCCAAAATCGAGTAGGAGGGGGATTTGAATAGTCCCCCGACCTCTCACACCACCGTGCGT
>CAVEOS010000015.1:0-47139 GCA_963617435.1 Lachnospiraceae bacterium | reverse complement strand
TTACAACTTTTTCATAAAAAGAATATCGTACAGGGCTTTCTGATGTATAATGAAGATTACGGATGAAAATCGAAAAAAATCCGGAAAAACCAGTTCTGATACAAACAGTCTGGGGAAAGGGGTATCGGTTTGGATAATCATTGTCATATGCCATCAAAAAAGGCAAGTAAAATTTATCATTATAAAATTGCCAGACGACTTTTCTATGCCCAGTTACTGGGGGTAGCCATTTTTGTCGTCCTTTCCCTGTTCGGTATAAAAATAATGAACTCCTATTTTATAAACTCTGATTACTTATATCAAATAGAAACCCACCGCATCTATTCTTTCCAATCCTGGGTAACAGACAACAACGTTTCGTCCGCGAACACTCAACAGCTTCATGCATGGATGAAAAAACAGGGGATTTCCAATATGCTCATTCAAAAAGACAATGCTCTTGTATTCAGCAACATTTCCGGATACAGTTTTCCTTCTGATGATGCTGCACAATTACAGAATCTGTTAAATTACGCAAGTCGTAACTCACATCAGATTTACTTTTTAGATGGACCTGCATCTGTATTTATCTACGAAGGGTTTGAGCGTAAATTTTATCTCATTCTCCTTCTGAGTACTGGACTACTTGGATTTCTCACCTCTGTACTCATCCTTTTTTCTGTTCAAAAAAAGGATATTGACCGTATTCGTAATATAAATATCTGTCTTTCTAACATAGGAAAAGGAAATTTATATACGCCATTTTCCGTTACAGGCGATGATGAAATTGCCTATCTTACATTTGGTATCGAATCTATGCGGCGGTCACTAATGGAAACAGAACAACATACACAAGAAATGAAACTGGCACAGCAAAATCTTGTACTCGGAATGGCACATGATTTACGCACACCGCTTGCTACACTCTTAACAGATCTGGAATTACTTAAAAGACAGGATACAAAAGCAGACTGTTACAAATATGCTGAACGTGCCCTAATAAAAACACATGAAATCCGCACTCTCTCTGACCAACTGTTTGAATATTTCCTTGCCTCCGCCGAGGAAGCGGTTCAATTAGAACCTTGGGAACACGCTGAATATGCCCTTGGAGATTATCTTTCTGAACTTTATCTATATGTATCACAGGCTGGATTTCAGATCCAGGCAGATCATCTGTTTCAGAAAGAAGTGAAAGTACGTATTCACACAGACTACATGAATCGAATTATAAATAACATATTTTCCAATATTCAAAAATATGCTGATTCTAAAGTTCCCATTGAACTCAGCACTCATTTCAGCGATACATACCTGATTGTCTCTTGCAGAAATAAAATCGCACCCGCATCTTATCATTCCAGCACAGGGATCGGGGTAAAAAATATCGCATTGATGATGCAGAAAATGAATGGAAAAATGGAACAACTTACAGATGCCACTCACTATGAGATAAAGTTATTTTTTCCCATTCTTAAAAACTGATGTACCATATTTGTAGTATACAATGATTCTGCAAAACCTTCTGTTTGTACTGGGAAGTATATGTCAGCGTTCGACTTTATCTGCATTGAAATAGGGAGATATCTGTTGCTCGGATATCTCCCTATTGAATTTGTTTCTCATTTTTGCTAGTATTACATACAGGAAAAATATTTGGAGTGAATATATCTGTTTCCTCTGATCAATCTTGATTAAAACATGTTATATATTCGCTGCACAGGAGGACTTAATCTATCATGAATGAAATAAATTCTGCAGACCAAAGACATATTTTTCGCGGGGAACTGGCCCTGCTTCTCGTTATCGTAATGAACAGCTTCGGCGTGGTACTGATGCTCTATTCCGGTTCCGGAATCTCAGCCATTTCCAGCGTACCTTATGCATTTTCTGAAGTATTTCCGTTCCTTTCCCTCGGAACATGGACGTATATCTTTCAGGCCATACTGATTGCCTCACTGATGCTTCTCCGGAAACATTTCGTAGCAGAATATCTGCTCAGTTTCGTGGTTGGTTTTGCGTTCAGCATGATGCTGGATGTAAATGAAGCATGGATCTCCATCCTGCCATATAATATTCCAATGCGGATTCTTTATTTTATCATCAGTTATCTGCTGATCTGCCTTGGAATTGCACTTTCCAACCGCTGCAGACTGCCGATCATTCCGACAGACCTCTTTCCGCGAGAGCTGTCTGCGATCAAAAACTTTAAGTATTCAAAAGTTAAAATATCCTTTGATGTCATCTGTCTGGCAACAACCGCACTGATTACCTTCATCGGTCTGGGACGCATCAGGGGACTTGGCGTTGGAACCGTACTGGCGGCTTTCACCATGGGAAAAGTGATCGGTATCATTGGTGAAAAAATCGACAGACATTTCCGTTTCGTGACTTTCCGGACGGTCCATCATTAGGATGTTATAGCTAAAAATTTAATATTTATAAAACGAAAAAAGGCAGTGGGAATCTCCCACTACCTGTGTAAAATTTTCTGTTTAATGAGTCCTTTGATCTGACCCTTTCGATTCATATTGTACTGCCTGCGCACCGCACTGGTATCCGTGATACCAAATGTCCTGCAGATATCCAGCAGATCTTCATAATTTGCCTTGATATGTTTCAGGTTTTCCGGCTTTGCCTTATGCCCCAGAGATGACGGATCCAGAATATAATAATAACAACACTCTGATACACATCCGATGGTTTTTACATTCCGAAGATACGCCATGTTAAACTGAATATCCTCACCGAGGGACATATCCTCCGGGAATTTCTCCGTAATCAGCTCCCGGCGGTACATCTTATTCCACGGTACATTTAAAAATTCCCGTTCGTATAATGGAATAAACACATCTTTATAATGCTCCCTGTCAAACACGCCAACACAGGATTCCGGTATCTGATTCTGCTGTACATGATCCGGATAACAGTAATAAAATCCTGAGATCACCCACTCTGCATGATCTTCTTCCATCCGGCGCACATGTGCTTCCACATAATCTGAGGTCACATAATCGTCACTGTCCACAAACATGATATAACCTTCTGTCACCTGCTCAATACCGATATTTCTGGCCCTTGAGACACCACCGTTCTTCGCATGGATCACCTGAACCCGCGCATCATTTGCTGCATACGCATCGCAGATCTCTGCCGTTGCATCCGAAGAACCGTCATCTACCACGATCAGGCGGATATCTGAATATGTCTGTCCTAAAAGGGAATTCAGGCACCGTCTTATAGATTTTTCCGCATTATAAGCAGGTATAATAATTGATACCATATTATTTCTTCTCCTTTTTCTCCCGAAATACAAACACTTTGCTGATCACATAATTCAGCACAATGACCACAACCTGAGCCACAACTTTCACAAGAATGCTGTTTCCGTGCAACAATGTGATAAACACAAACAGGATCACTTCCTCCACCAGCAGGGTAAACACACGGCCACCGAAAAATTTGCAGATCTCCGCCGTCAGTTCCCGCATCTTCAGATTCCGTGACTGGAATACCCAGATTTTATTTGTCACATAGGCAAACAATACCGCAAAAATCCAGGAAATGACATTAGCGATCAGTTCGTTTACCCCGAGTTTCACATTAAACCAGGCATAACTTCCGATGCTGACGATCGTCGTCAGTCCTCCGAACAGCAGATATAGCAGTATTTCTTTGTGTTTCAGGTAAAATTTTTCAAAAATACGCAGTCCCGGAAGATGCATCAACCGGTCAAATATATCTTTTTTATCCATTTCTCTTTTTGTTTCCTCTGTTTTCCAAATGTCCTGTTATTCCTGTCTTAGCAGAGACATCCTCACTACGGCAGAATCCGCTTCAGCACCGGAATTTTCTGTACCACAGCTGTAACTGCCATGCAGATTCCTGCAATCAGGAATGCAGCACCAATCCGAAAACTCATTACATAGATATTTGCATGAAATGCCTGCACGATAAATTCCATCAAAAACCAGTGCATCAGATATACGCCAAATGTATAGTTGCTCAGTGTCTTTATGATCTGCAATGGTTTTCCATGGATCTTCTGTCCCACATTTTTCAGGAAAAGGAAAATAGCCATAGAATACAGGAAGCACGGTAGGTTTGTGTAGCCTTTATACAGGGCGGAAATCTCTCCCGCACGTATGGAACACACATAGGTGCCGATGATATGAGCCAGAAGTCCCGCAATTCCTGCAAGATAGATCATATACTGTTTTTTCCTCGAGATCTCGTAGTGACTGAGAAGATAACCAGCACACAGATAGTCCACATATCCGGTTCCAACTGCCACATAGAGTTCCACGTTGTAACTGATACCCGCAAGGCCACAGACGAACGGGAGCGCCGTGTTAAAAATCACGGAAACAAATACCAGATACGTATATACTTCTTTCCGTTTTTCCTCCGGAATCGCAGAAAGTACCGGTATACACATGTAAAGTGCAAATAATGCAATAAAAAACCAGTAAATGCTGAGGATCTTGCTGTTAAAGATCAGGTCGATCAGCCGCTTTACCGTCATGCCTTTCAGCGACAGCTCTTCTTTGAAAGGAGACAGCACCAGTAAACCGATCACACTCCATACCAGAAACGGTACCAGTGTCTTACTCATTCGTTTTTTGAAAAATGTCTTTGTGTCATAACGTTTCCGGTAATCCAGCAGCGTTACACCCGGTATCATGAAGAAGATTGGCACTGCGAAATAAAGAACACTTTCAATGACATTCGCACTGGCCCAGTACGTGGATTCTGGTTCAAACAGCCAGAAACAGCCATTTGTATGCAGCATGACTACCGCAATACAGGAAACCACACTCATGAATGAGATGTAGCCCAATTTGTTATTTTCTTTTTGCATATTTCATAACCGCCTTTTTTCCTAAGCCCATAAAATACTTCATCGGAGCTGTCCAACAAAACATAATAGCTACCATAAGGTTCGGCACGATCAGACAGATCACCGCCTTCACCAGCAGTCCAAAAATTCCGGTAAAACCAATCAGTGTGGTTACCTTATAAGTCACTCCGGCACATAATACAGTGATTGCAGCATAAAATGCCTGCTTCGCATAATATCCCAGACGGGATTTATGGAAATGGTGCTTATAAAGCACTCTCGCCTCTACCCAGAAAGATACACAGACCGTGCTGATCACGGTTCCAACCAGCGTACCGACTACACCGAAACGGATTGCCAGCGGAATTGAGCATGCCAGGTTCACTCCGGCTTCCACCAGAGATTTATATCTGTCATACCAGAAAATTCCGGCCGCGTCACGGAACGTCAGAACTGTTTTTCTGACACCGGTCAGATAAAATACCGCAACGATCACCGCAACTGTTGGCAGTCCCATCTCATACCGGTCTCCCAGCCATACCTGTATAAACGGCTCAAACAGGCAGAAGAGGCAGACAGAGCAGAAACTGTAGATCCAGAAGTTTGCAAACAATACGTTCTTTAATACCGCTTCATCATGTTCCGGATCATCATTTGCCACCAGATTTCCGACACTGGCCGTCACGGAAGTAAATACCTGGTTCAGCAGACTGTTCAAGGCATTTGTGACCATTGTATAGTTAGAATACAGACCACTCATGGACAGGCTGACAAACTTTGAAATGATCAGGTTATCTGTGGAAGTTACGATAACAGTTCCAATTTTATGAAGAAACATGGCTGATACATTTTTTGTCAGGTCATGGACGCGATCCTTTGCCAGCGGTTCCACTTCTTTTTCCCGCAAGAACGGATACTGCCGGTCTGCGATCCTGCTGACAACAATATTTTCCGCCACTGTACACACGATCATAACAACCAGATAGAACAGGAAATCATGTGTAATCAGCAACACAACGATCTGGAGCACTGCTGTCAGGATTGTCTTTACACTGGTTGTGATTGAAGAAATATACTGCTTCTGATCGCACACCAGAATGGTTCGCTTGTAAGTATAAAAATAAGAGGCCGCAGAATTCACTACATATAAAATATAATAAACCGGAAGCAGCGGCATATTCTCCGGCATATCTTTGATAAAAAATGATAAAAACGGGGTCAGCGCAAGTCCCATGACCAGCACGACAATACCGATGATAAAGTATGCTTTCTGATAAAACTTCATATAGCTTTTCAGAAGCGGTACATCATTGTCATTTAACGGTCGGTACAGTGCATAGGACATCGCACTGCCGATTCCCAGTTCTGCCAGTGCCAGAAACTGCAGTACGTTGGAAAACAGACCGTTTAATCCCAGATATTCATCGGACAACAGTCCGACAAAGATCGATCTGTTTGCAAACTGCAGAATAATGATCACAATATAGGTCAGAATGGATATTTTTACATTTTTAATTGCTTTCGCAGTACGATTATTTTCCATATAATTTTATCCTTTTTTCTGCTCACCTTTTTTCACAAAATAAATCAGGAATCCCCATAATGTCCAGAACAGAACCGTCACCTGATTATTTACATACAAAATCTCAGATACAAACAGACTGGACACCAGCATAGCCGCGCAGGCACTGAACAGAAATGCACAGGCCGGCTTGTCCGCCTCCGGAATCGTCTTGTAATGCTTCAACAGATACCAGAGAGAGGAAAGCATAATCACAATAAATACAACAAAACCAACGATACCCTGAGATGCGATCAGATCCATAAACATATTATGGAACGCATTGAATGTGGCAAACTCGTTGGAGATCATGTAGCAGTCCGGAAGATTTTCTTCTGCATAAGGAATGAAGTTACCAAAAGACACACCTACGACCGGACTGGTTTTTGCCATATTCACAGCATTCTTCCAGAGGTCAAAACGGCGGTTGCTGACATCGCCCTGTAATTCTTCTTCACGACCCAGCTTTACCATTTCCTCTTTCTTTTTATCATTTTTCTTATCCGGCTTCTTGCTCTGTTCTTCCTGCGCTTTTGAGATCTGGGTAACTACATAATTATAACCAGTAACCACACCTTTATTCACACCAGCAACAAGAACTACTGCCACGACAGCCACAATGCATGCACGGATAATCTTCTTTTTTCTATGTAAGGAATAGAAAAACCAGAACAGCAGCATGCAGACGCAGGTCGCTACCAGACCGGTTCTGGATGCGGAGAAAATGATAAACAGAGCCTGCAGTACCGCAGATACGATCATCAGCACACGCGCCCAGATCTTTTTCAATTTCAGGAAAAAATAAATGCCTGCCATCAGCGCAACAACGGACAGTACAGAACCATAGTTCGGATCTGTATGGATACCATACAGTCTGCCCCAGTAAGCCACACCGATCAGAAAGCTTCTTCCGTCATCCAGAATACAGTAACCACAGTAGTTTACAAACATCATGATCATGCTGATCAGGTTCATAACAGATGTAATTCCAATGATCAGAAACATAGAAATCTGAAACTCTTTTTTTACTTTTCCTTCGTCTTTTTTCAGATCAAATGCGTACAGTAATCCAAACTGGAAGGTCATCCACATAAAGATCTTCGCATTTTCTGTCACACCATAATGAATGTTAAACAGGCATGATACGCCAAACAGTACCAGGAATAAAATATACAGTATCACAAACGGATAACGGAGATAATTTTTAATATGCACCAGACGATACAAAATGCATACCACTCCTAGCACAAGTACAATGGCAGATGTCACCTTCAGAATGGATTTGTCCACCAGCAATGTATTAAAAGCCAGTAAAATATGGATAATATAACAATATTTAAACAGGCTTGTAACCTTCTCCATAGATTGGTTCAGTTTCTCTCTCATTCTTTTTCTTTCACCTCGTTTTTCTCCAGCACGTTTTTCACAATATCTCCCGTGATTTTCCACTTCTTGTCTATACTTCTAATGTCTTGATCGGTTTTGCCGGGCAGCCACCCACAAGAGTATGCGCCGGTACATCTTTATTTACAATACTTCCGGCAGCAACGATCGCACCATCACCGATGGTGACACCTTTTAAAATCACAGCGTTTGCACCGATCCAGACTTTTTCTCCGATATGGATCGGAGCTTTCACAAAACCACCGTTTTTCATATCATGATCATGGTCTACCATAACCACGTTGTTTGCGATCATGCAGTTTGAACCAATACTGATCTCATCCATACAGGTAATGCTTACATTCTGATTCAGAAATACATGGTCTGCAATCTTCATCTTTCCGGCCATAGCCCCCAGATAGCAGAACCGTTTTGACTCAAAGTCATCACCAATGCTGATCTCGGCACCGGAAGCCGCTACAAACTTTGTCTTTGTTCCCACCAGAATATGATTTCCAAATCTGATCCGGCTGCCAAAAATCATCCGTACCGGACAAAGTTTCAGCATGGCCAGCAAATACTTTAATTTTCTCATTCTTCTGACACTCCTCTGAATGCAGCCTCCGTCTTACAGACCAAAAATTGCCGCAATCTGTTTTTTCTGTTCTTCTATATCAAAACAATAACCGGTCGCCGTCGGCTTCCAGTTCTCTCTGTCATAGTTACTTTCTTTCTGAATACGCTCCGCCCATTTTGCTGCGGAATCCTGAATGGACAGAAAGATACATCTGTCACTCAGTGCCGTTTCTCCTGAAATTGTATCGCTTAACAATACCTTCAGTCCGGACATCTGTGCCTCAATGGCCACGATCGGAAGTCCCTCAAATCTGGATGGAAGCACAAAAAGATCCATGGCCTGTGTCAGTTCATTGACATCAGACCTTACGCCCAGAAAGCGCAGATGCTCTCCCAGATTTTTCTCTTTCGCCAGGGCATGCAGGTACTCTGTCTCATCACCGGTTCCGATCATCCATACAACACTATCTGGATTTATCTTCTTTAATTCTTCTGCGATTGCAATTACAAATTCCGGATTTTTCTGATAGCCATGGAAGCCGATCTGTCCCACAACCAGTTTGTCCGAAACGCCAAGTTCTTTCCGCTTCTTTTCACGGATCTTGGGATCAAATCCAAACTTGTCCACATCTACGGCGTTATTGATCACATGGAAATGCGTCCCACGGACTACAGACTCCGGGAATAACCATTCCCCGGCTTTCTGAGAACATGCATAAAAATCCGTCGCACAGCGTTTTAAAACAAACCGTTTCATCACGTTATGACAGAACACACGGATTTTTCTTTTTGTATCATTTCTCTCATTGACACCGGAACTGTGGCTGTGTACTGCTACACACGGTACATGTTCTTTGTGTGCCGCCATGGCTCCGATACAGTTAAATGCCTCTGATATATTAAAATATGCTACATCATATTTACCCTGACGAATAATTTCCCGGGTCCGTTTCAACTGATCGCCGGGATGCTTGAGATTCGGGATTTCAAAAAGGCCTACGCCCTGCTCCTGCAGCATGTTCTGCAGATCCGGATCCATTTTATTTGTCAGACAATCTATTTTTACATCCTGGTCTCCGATCTGACGAATCACATTCAGCAGATACTTGTCGATTCCGCTGCTTTTTCCGTCAATCAGATAACCTATGAGAATTTTCTTCATTACTGTCTCCTGCTATTTTTTCAATGCTTTCCAGGCCATGCGGTAAACCGGATATCCCATGGACAGCATACGCATTGCCATCTTGTCTCGTCCCGGTGCATGTTCATCCGTCATGATTTCCCGCTTGTGTGCCTTGATAAATGAGATGATCTCATCCCGCTCTTTCCGGTATCCATCCACATCCAGCATCTGGTTTAATGTGCTGAACCGTGCATAGACACGTCTGCGCAGAATCGCCTGTGCCAGATCCGGATATACTTTTTCCACATCCTCTGCCATCTTATCTGTCATTTCCAACAGATCCAGCTTGTGCGGATTAAATTTCCCGCTGACAATGGAATTCTGACGCTGCATATAAAAATACTGGCTCTGATATCCGCAGGCGATCTTGCCGCTTGCAAGGAAAAACCGGTAGGTTGTTCCGATATCTTCAAATAACTTTCCCTTCGGATACAGGATTTCCCTGGCCATATCGGTGCGATACAATTTCGCCCAGGCAGAAGTATCGATCACATCGTGATACAGCATCCGGCGCAGACATTCTTTTGCATCCAGCATCTCATCTGTACCGTCACCGTAAGGGATCTTTTTGCCATCTTCAAATACAACGGTGTGGGTGCACAGCGACATGTCACATCCATATTTTTCAACCAGGCTGTACAGATATTCCACATAAGTCTCCGTCACCACATCATCGGAATCCACGAAAGTAATATATTCTCCGGTTGCAATCTGTGTTCCTGCATTGCGGGCATCAGACAGGCCGCCGTTCTCCTTGTGGAGCACACGGATCCGTTTATCGGTCTTTGCCAGTTCATCGCACAGCGCCGGACAGCCATCCGGTGAACCGTCGTCCACCAGAATGATCTCCAGATTCTGATAGGTCTGTCCTGTCATTGCTTTCACACAGGTTTCCAGATATTTTTTCACATTATAGATTGGAAGTACTACACTGATCTTTGGTTTCATAATTCTGCTCCTGCACAATTTAATGCTGCTTCAATGGTATCATCCATATCATAATATTTGTACATGCCGAGACGACCGCCAAAAATCACATTGCCTTCTTTGGCTGCCAGCTGCGCATATTTATCGTAAAGTTTTAAATTTTTCTCATCATTCATCGGATAATAAGGTTCATCCCCTTTGCTCCATGTCTTTGGATACTCTCTGGTGATGACTGTATCCGGCTGTGTACCGTAAGTAAAATGTTTATGCTCAATGATTCTTGTAAATGGCACTTCGTACTCTGTGTAGTTTACAACTGCATTTCCCTGGTAGTTTTCCTCGCCCTCGATCACTTCTGTCTCAAATTTCAGAGAGCGGTACTCCAGCTCGCCATAACAATAATCATAATATTCGTCGATCATACCGGTGTAAACGATCTTGTCAGCCTGCTCCATCCAAGATTCTCTGTTCTCCAGGAAATCCTCTCCCAGTCTGACTTCCGCACCATCCAGCATACGCTCAATCATTTTGGTGTAACCTTCTACCGGAATTCCCTGATAATCATCATTAAAATAATTATTATCATACGTAAAACGGACCGGCAGACGTTTGATGATAAAAGCCGGAAGCTCGGTTGCACGTTTTCCCCATTGCTTCTCCGTATATCCTTTTACCAGCTTCGTGTATACATCCGGTCCGATCAGACTGATAGCCTGTTCTTCAAGATTCTGTGGATTCTCCACATGATAAGCAGCTTTCTGCTCCTCGATTTTTTCCTGTGCCTGTTTCGGGGTCACAACGCCCCAGAGTTTATTAAAAGTATTCATATTGAACGGCAGATTATAAATCTCGCCTTTGTAATTCGCCACCGGTGAATTTGTATAGCGGTTAAATTTTGCAAACTGATTCACATAGTTCCATACGGTTTCATTGGATGTATGGAAAATATGCGCACCATACTGATGCACATCTATATCTTTTACTTTTGCGGTATAAATATTTCCGGCAATGTGATCCCGTTTGTCAATCACCAGACAGCTTTTTCCGGCTTTTTTGGCTTCCTGTGCAAAAACTGCACCGAACAGTCCTGCTCCTACGATCAGATAATCAAACTTTTTCATAGAATACCTCCTTCAAAACTCGTGTTCTATCGTTTGTGTTCTGTCAGTCTATTCTGCTCCTTCTTTTGCAAAAACGACCTTAAATGTTTTCAAAATAATTTTCAGATCAAGCTTTAAGCTCCAGTTTTCAATATAATATGCATCCAGACGCACGATCTCCTCGAAATCTGTGATCTCACTTCGTCCGCTTACCTGCCACATGCCGGTCAGACCCGGTTTCATGCTCAGACGCACTTTGTGGTGCAGATCATATTCTGCCACCTCATCCACTGTCGGCGGACGGGTTCCCACGAGGCTCATGTCACCCCTGAGAATATTATAAAACTGCGGCAATTCGTCAATACTTAAGGACCGGATGATATTACCGATTCCTTTGCCCGGACCTTTCTCACTGCCGATGATACGCGGATCATTGTCCATCTTGAACATATTGCCCTTCATCTTATTCTGGGCCATCAGTTCTTTTTTGCGTTCCTCCGCATCCATATACATGGAACGGAATTTATACATCTTAAACCGTCGTCCATTTTTGCCGACACGCTCCTGGCAGTAGAAGATCGGTCCCGGTGATGCCTTATAGATCAGCGGTGCCACAAAAATAAAAGCAAGTCCTGTGATGGCGCATCCTACCAGACCGGCTGCAATATCTGTCAACCTCTTCAGTCCCATCGGTACGCTGCTTGTGGCATTGATACTTGTAGTCATACAGGTGTATCCGCCAATTCGCTCAATGGTACGGTTTGGCAGGGCGTTATCTGTATAATCCAGTGCAATATGCACAACCACACCCATCTGAAGCAGTGTCCATGTCAGCTCATCCACTTCGTTATCATCATGAGCCAATTTGATCATAACCTCATCAATAACATTTTTCTGGATATAGTTCAGCAGGTTTTCTTTGTTACATACAACCGGAATCCCTTCAATTTTCTCGTTTTCAAGATTCTGATCCATGATGGCAAGACCTGCCAGATTAAATCCATTATACATACGGCTGAAAAACCGGCGAACCATTTCTTCGGCATATTTTTCCGTGCTAATCACCAAGAAATTCGGCTGATTTTTGCCCTTCCATACAATCCTGCGCACATTCAGTTTCCACAGAAAACGCCCTAACAGCATAAAAATGATTGTAAAACCAAAAGATGTCAGAAATACCTGTCTGGAAAACCAGAATGCCTGCTTTGTCACATACAGATAAGCCATGACCACGCCCCACATCACAATGTTGTGAACCAGGACAGATTCTATCTCTCTGATAAAACTACGTTTCAAAATATTTTTGTATGTTCCACGAAGCAGCACATAACAAAGATCAATAATAATCAATAAAATATTTACATGTGCGTACAGACTGGTCTCATGATAAATATGCACCGTCTGATGCCGGAAAAAATATGCTGCAAGATACGCAATCTGAATACAGATCAGATCAATGATCATGAAATCAAGATGTTTTAACCATCCGTATTTTTTCTTTCGATTCATAGCATTCCTCTTCTTAATCGTTAATGTCTGTCGCTTACTTTGTTGCTAACCGATTTAATCCGCTGAAAAACGCACGGATCGTTGCTTTTGTGATATTGGAGCTGTCGCCTACGCCAAACAGTTCTTTTCCTGTACGCTTATCTTTCATCTGGATATATGCAGCAGCTCTCGCATGGGAACCGGATCCAAGCGCGTGTTCAGAATAGTTCAGGACGCATACATCCAGGTCAAACTCTTTGTTGATCGCTGTCTTGACGGCATCCAGCGGACCATTTCCCTCCGCCTCGATATGATACGGTTTTTTCTTATATTCAAAATCAAGAGTAGCCATGCAGACTTTGTCATTGACATCTTCCACTCGGATCTTCTTAAACTCAAACGGATCATCCAGCGCGATATACTCATGCTTGAATGCCTCAAAGATCTGCTCCGGTGCGATCTCTCCGCCTTTTTCCTCAGACATTTTCTGGATAACGTCCGCAAACTCTTTGTGCATTTCCTTCGGAAGTTTATATCCATACATAGATTCCATAACAAAAGCCACGCCGCCTTTTCCGGACTGGCTGTTGATACGGACTACCGGCTCATATTCCCTGCCGATGTCTGCCGGATCAATTGGAAGATAAGGAACCTCCCAGATGCCTGTGTTGCGCTCATGCAACGCATGTACACCTTTGTTGATGGCATCCTGATGCGAACCGGAAAATGCAGTAAATACTAGTTTTCCTGCATACGGATGACGCATGTCGATATCCATCTTGCAGCATCTCTCATATACTTCAATTATCTCTTTGATATTTTCAATATTCAATTCCGGATTGATACCCTGTGAAAACATATTGTACGCTACATTCAGCACGTCAATATTTCCGGTACGCTCTCCGTTTCCAAATAAAGTACCTTCCACACGGTCAGCGCCTGCCAGCAGGCTCAGCTCAGTAGCGGCAATACCTGTTCCGCGGTCGTTGTGCGGATGCACGCTTAAAATAATAGCATCTCTGTTTTTAAAATGTTTATGCATCCATTCAATCTGATCTGCATATACGTTTGGTGTGTTCATCTCAACCGTGGCCGGAAGGTTGAAGATGATCTTGTTCTCCGGTGTCGGCTGCCAGATATCCTGAACCGCAGTACAGATATCCAGTGCAAATTCTACTTCCGTACCGGTAAAGCTCTCCGGAGAATACTCCAGCTGAATATTTCCGTCAAATTTAGCTGCGCGCTCTTTTACCATTTTTGTACCATCGATGGCAATCTGTTTGATCGCTTCTTTATCTTTATGGAATACCACGTCACGCTGAAGCACGGAAGTTGAATTATAGATATGAACGATAACGTTCTTGATTCCCTGAATCGCTTCAAACGTACGGTCGATCAGATGCTCTCTGCACTGTGTCAGAACCTGAACCTGAACATCATCCGGAATCATATTCTCATCTACTAATTTTCGTAAAAAATCATACTCAATCTGAGAAGCTGCCGGGAAACCGATCTCGATCTGCTTAAAACCAAGTTTTAACAGAAGCTGGAACATTTCCATTTTTTCTTCTACATTCATCGGATCGATCAGCGCCTGATTTCCGTCACGCAGATCCACGCTGCACCAGATCGGTGCATACTCAATCTCTTTGTCTGGCCATTCACGCTCCGGATAATGTAATACCGGCACTCTTTTGTATTTTCCGTAATTTAACATAGTCAATCTCTCCCATTTGTTATCTGACATCTTTTTTCATATTGTTGCAGTACATTCTGCGTATCACTTTTTTGCCTCTTCAGGTCTAACACATGCAGGATCTGGAGCGTAATTCCGGGCAGTACGAGCTGACCTATTCTTCTTTCCTAAAAAAAGGCGCAAAATGCCTGTAATTATTATTTCTTGCTAAATATACATATTATATCATCTATCTTAAGCTTGCAAGATAGATTTTCTGAATAATTCATGAATTTTTCTAGCTAAAAATAAAAATGAGTAAGATTTCCTGACAGTACAAATAGGAAAACTTACTCAATATCTATGATAGCATATACTAACTCAAGTGTCAATATGTATTAAGTTCGATACAATCGCAAAAAACTGCCCTTATTGATCGTTTTGTCTCAGAGAATGCTTGCATTTCTCGATTTTTTATATTATTATGAGTGAAAGCTTATGAAAGCTTAACGAACAAGTATTTTTTAAGGAGGAAAAAATTATGGCATACGTAATTAGCGATTCTTGTGTAATGTGTGGCGCATGTGCTGGTGGATGTCCAGTAGGTGCTATTTCTGAGGGAGATGCTCAGTACCAGATCGACGCTGACGCTTGCATCGATTGCGGCGCTTGCGCAGGTACATGTCCTACAGGTGCTATCGCAGAGGCTTAATCTTATTTTTGAGTCCTTATTAGCACATAGTAAATTTAAAACATTGAGAAAGCTGTTGCTTATGCGACAGCTTTCTTTTTTATTATCAGCACATCGTGAATCAGAAACATGAAAGGTGTTGCCTGTACTACCGCTTTTTTCATCGAATCCCATATTTTTTTCTTCCATCCAGCTAAATTTCAGTGTATAATAAAGTTAATTTTTAGTGTATTTGAGTTCTAAAATTAATTTCAGTATGTTTGAGTTCTAATGATTACTTGAAATGAAATCAGGGATAAAATACCTTTTGTCCCACATATCATGAGACAAAAAATGTACTCTCGGTTCTTTCATGAAGAATTCTGAGATAAATTTTTGATAT
This sequence comes from Lachnospiraceae bacterium, assembly GCA_963617435.1. Lineage (GTDB taxonomy): Bacteria > Bacillota > Clostridia > Lachnospirales > Lachnospiraceae > Eubacterium_I. The sequence goes on along the minus strand of CAVEOS010000015.1, from coordinate 31,354 downwards.
ATAAAAAATTAATGGAGAAAAAGATGGCTATTACAGCAAAAAAAATCGCAGAAAAACTAAATCTGTCCCCATCTGCCGTATCACTGGCCCTGAACGGGAAACCAGGAGTCAGTGACAGCACAAGAGAACTTGTTCTTGCAGAAGCAGAGAGACTAGGTTATACAAGGCAAAAAGTTACGGCAGCCGGAACGCAGAATATCCGTTTTGTTATTTTTCTCGGAGATCAGCGTGAGATCATCCAGGAAACCACTTTCTATTCTTATATTTTGCAGGGCATTGAAAAATACGCCAGACGGCTTGGTTACAACATACTTGTAAGTTATTACCGTACAGATGAGGATCCCGCGCTGCAGTTAAATACAATCTCTGCGGATGCCGCAGGGCTTATCATTCTCGGAACCTCGATCGAACGTTCCCGCGTCGATGAGTTACGTCCGCTGTTTGACCTTGATCTGCCTGTGGTTATGGTTGATAATTATATTGAATCCCTCGGCATTGACTGTGTTGTTACAGACAATTACCGTGGTTCTTATAATGCCACAAAATACCTTCTGGCAAAGAATTATACAGATCCCGGCTACCTGCGTTCCAGATCAAAAATTGATAATTTCCGCAGACGTCAGGAGGGATTTTTAAATGCCTGCAAAGAAGCAAATCCTGATCAGGAATGTACCATTATCGATGTGGGTATTTCTTCCCAGAAAGCATACGATGACATGAGTGAATGGCTTGCGGACGGCAATCACCCTCCCCGTGCCCTGCTGGCAGACAATGATGTGATCGCAGCGGCATGCACCCGAGCCTTAAAGGCGCATGGCTACCGGATTCCGGAAGATGTCGCCGTGATCGGATTTGACAACATGCCTTTGTGTACCATGGTGGAACCTCCGCTTACCGCTATCGATGTAAATAAAGAAATGATCGGTAAAACGGCAGTCAATCTTCTCCACAACCGTATCACGGAATGCTGCTCCGGTGAAAAATGCACCGATGACGGAACGCTCCTCGTCTATGTTTCCACCCGATTAGTAGAACGTGAGACCACATAACAGCAATTACAAACTTTCCCGTGTGAGTGTGCATATCATTTGCACGGAGTGCTTTTTCCTGACAGGAAATTCAACATGGTTTCCGCTCATATTTGGCTGTACTTTCTTTTCATATCCACGCTTTGGCTTATTGCAACAGACTTCAGGGGTTTTTACTTATGACACACAGAAAATTTTCCGGTATCATCAGCCGGATCAAAGTAGAGCATCAGCTGCACATTATCTTTTTTATCACAATTTTCATCCCGGTTCTGGTGCTCGGGAACTATCTTCTGTATCATTCCCGCACCACTCTTGCAGATCACTACAGAGAGCAGGCGCATTCCGATAATCTCCGCGTCAAATCTATCTTTCTGGATCTGACTTCAAATGTTTATAATGAATCCAGGCAGCTTGCGGATGACAGAGACCTGATCTCGCTTCTCAGCACGGATTTTGGAAACATCCAGGAGGGAGCGCACGCCGCGGAAGATTATGACGCATTTGAATATACTCTTTCGGAGGATGCTTCCATACAGGAAATCTCTGCATATACTTATAATACTTCTATCCCGGATACAGAATACATCCATCCCATCACAGATGAAATCCGTCAGACTTCCTGGTACCACCGGGCCGAGGAAAGTGCCACACCGTTCTGGACAGTAGAATCACAGACAGACCGTTTTGACAGGACTACTCCGCTTCTGACTCTACATTGCCGTATTTTTCTTCCACAGCAGAACAGTTTTGCCATACTGAACGTCTCTGTCAGCAACAATCATATCAAAAACAGGATTGAAAACAGTTCACTCAAGACCGTTCTGTGGTTAAATGAAAATACCTGTTTTTATCAAAGTGGTTCCCGGACGATCACCACACTTCCTGAAGTGTATGAGCGAGGAGCATCCGGATATTATCTCGATTCGCTGGAAGTGAACGACCGGAGGGTGATCGGATGTATCTCTGCGCTCTCTACCAGTTATTCGGATGACATTTTTTATATTGCTTCCATTGATTACGATGCCTATCCATATATGAACCGGATCAGTCTGATCCACATCGCGCTGATTCTGCTGATTCTGATCCCGACCAGTATTTTTGTCCTGGTCTATTCCAGACATTTCAGCAAACGAGTGGTTACGCTGCGAGAATCCATGCACGAAGCCAGTCTTGGAAATTATGCCATCACTGATTCTTTTTCCGGAAATGATGAGATTTCTGAAGCTTTTACAGACCTTGGCGTTATGATCCAGGCGATCCGCACTATGGAAGCATCCGCTTATGAAGCCGAGCTAAAAACCCATGAACTCATCAATCAGCAACAGCAGATGGAATTCAAGATGCTTTCCAGCCAGATCAACCCGCACTTTCTCTACAACACGCTGGAAACGATCCGCATGCGCGCGCTGAAGGCCGGAAACCGCGAAGTGGCCAATGCGATCAAACTTCTTGGGAAATCCATACGCTACGTTTTAAGTAACACAACCACATCCATGACTTCTCTGGAAAAAGAACTCGATTATATCGTTACTTACCTCGCCATCCAGAAGCTCCGTTTCCATGACCGGGTAAATTACACGCTGAAAACCACACCGCATCTGGATCTTTCCCAGTTCCAGATCATGCCGCTGCTTCTCCAGCCAATCGTAGAAAATGCTGTTCTTCACGGTCTTGAAGAAGTGGAAGAAAATGGAAAGATCATCATCCATATCAATCTCGTTCAGGAGACACTCTATATTAAGGTTTTTGACAATGGCTGTGGAATGACTCCGGAAGAAATTGAAAAGATGAAGGAAAACATTTATAATCATCCAAAAGAATCATCCCGAAGCATCGGTCTGTACAATATCTATCAACGGATCCGGCTTTGTTATGGTTCTGCTTACGGACTTGAGATCAAAAGTAAAAAGAAATGTGGAACACTTGTTACCATGATGATTCCGGCTCAGAAATATGTGCTCTCCGAATCTTTTAAATAAGGATTTCTAAGGGTAAGTACAGGAAGGAGGTATCACTTATGAAATTGTTTATTGCAGATGATGAAATAGATGTGCGGGAAGGACTCCGCTATATTCTGGACTGGTCTGAACTTGGATTTTATATCTGTGGTGAAGGAAAAAACGGGGCAGATACACTGGAACAGATTCTTGTTTCCCGCCCCGATGTCGTACTGATGGATATCCGCATGCCGAAACTCTCCGGTCTGGAAGTGATACGGCAGGCGAAAGAACAGGGATTCCAGGGAAAATTTATCATCCTCAGCGGATACTCGGATTTTTCCTATGCGCAGGAGGCGATCAGATACGGTGTCACCTGTTACCTCACAAAACCAATTGATGAAGAAGAACTGGAAAGGGCTGTTCTGGATGCGAAAAATTCCCTTACAGAAGAACAGACTGCCCAAAAAAAGTTTGTGGAATACCGTTCCAAAGCAAGAGATTCTATCCTTCAGGATATTCTTCTGAACAAAGCAGAATATACTTATCTTGACTATCATGATATTGCTCTGGAATCCTCTGTTTATCAGGTTGTGATCTATACCAATTACAACCAGGAATCTTTTCAGACAACATGGAATTTTGCAGATATCCTGAGACTTGCAAACAGGAATCACAATTCTCTGGATTATATCAAACTAGAAAATATGAACGTGATCCTGCTGAAGGGAGACTTCGCGCTGAAGCGTTTTCAGGAACTTCTGAACCGTTATATCACTCAGCCGCAGAAAGGTTCTCCGCTGGATTCTCTGTTTCTTACTTACGGGCATCCGGTATATACGATCGAACAGATTTATGCCTCTTTTCAGGATGCCACAGATCTCATGAAACGAAGATTTTTCTGCAGTCCGAATCAGCATGTACTGGGATTTACAGAACTTCCGGAAAACAGGAAAGACGGCTGCCAGACACTGCCTTTGCAGAATACATATTCCGAGCGTATCGCGAACTATATTCAGTCAGGAAACATTCATATGCTGATGGAAGTGCTTGAGGAACTCAAAAACGACCTTTACTACACGGATGTGGAAGTGCCTGTCCTGAAACACCATCTGGCAGATATCATGATCCAGGTAAAGTCGATCATCACGCATACTTACGGCATTGCAAATCTGCCAATTCCAAATAATGCTGCGATCATCAGTACGATTGAAGAACAATATTATCTGTATGAGATACTTCAGTTTTTCACTGTACAGTTTGAAATGTATATGAATGTGATTGATTCTCCAAGCAGGGAAAGCGTTATGGATGGAATTCTCAATTATGTCCGGCATAACTACCAGGAGAATCTGAAACTTGGCTCGATCGCAGAACTTTTCGGATACAACAGTTCTTATCTTGGAAAGGTTTTCAGCAAAACAACCGGGAAAAATTTCAATTCCTATGTGGATGAGATCAGAATTGAAAACTCAAAGAAACTGCTCGAAGAACATAACTACAAAGTCTATGAAATTGCGCAGCGCGTTGGCTATACAAATGTAGATTATTTCCATAAAAAATTCAAGAAATACACGGGGATGAGTCCTGCCGAGTACCGCAAAGAGCATGGCAGCACACACCCAGGCGCAAAAAATGACTGAGGATCAATTTCCTCAGCCATTTTTTATATGTCAGCCAACCCGATTAAGCCGCCTTTTTTCTTCTAAAACCTCTGTCAGAGTTTCTGTCAGTTCCGAAATTTTCAGAATTTTCGTTTTCCTTTTATTTGTTATTGTAGTCTGCTACCGTCTGCTCTCTTGCTGCGGCCTGGTCTTTCGCATTTTGCATATCCACTTTCAGGACTTCGTCATAGCCGAGACCTTTTACCGTATCCTGCATATTTTTGAGAATCTTATTGAATTCATTTTCATCTGATGCGAATACCATCTGCCAGGAGCTGTCTACAATGGTTGTCTTGCACTGATTTCTCAGTGTTGTAATATCGGAGGCTTCCTCCGGTTGTGTAAAGGAAGTACCCGCCGCTACAGAGAGGGCATTTTTGTTTTCCAGGAATTCGATGGTCGTCTGTGCTCCGCCTGCCCAGTTCTTCCAGTCTGTATCAAGTTCTGTTGTATTTTTTTCAAGAACGGAGGACCACATTGTTTCCATATAAGGCTCATTTGTATTCGGATCTGTATCAACAAGTGCAATTGCTTTGAAGTTCAGAGCAGATACACCATCTTTCCACGAACCGCCGCCCCATTCATCCGGTACTGTCACATCGTTGCTCGGGAGTGCTTTTTCACCAAATTCTGTAAGAACCGGTTTATCTCCGTCCATCTCCCATGTCAGACCTTCCGGACCTGCTGCACCATTTGCCTGTCCTGCACATTCCACACCTTCCGGGGAGTACAGCCAGTCAATAAACTCAGCCAGTCTTTCCGGCTCTTTTGCCTGGCTTCCGATACTGATCACAACTTTTGCATTACCTTCTGAATAACATCCTGCAGTATATGGTGCGGAATCCCCGATAAATGCAGGCATGAAGCCTTTACCGCTCTCTTTGTGCTCGGTTGTGTTGTAATAGGACGGACCCTGATAAGACCACAGAGATGTAAGAATCTGTCCGTCACGGTATTTATCAGAAAGCGTATCGTAATTCTGGGTGGTTGACTCCGGATCGATCAGTCCTTCCTGATTTGCTTCAAAGAGGAATTTCAGGGCTCTTACATAAATACCATCACTGTCTGTAATATCCTGGAAATCACTTCCGTCTGCTTTTGTAAGGACAAAACCTGTACCGGTATCATTATATCCATACAGGGAGCATAAGTTCTTGGCTGCCACCATGGAACTTCCATCCCAGTCTTTGAACAGAGACAGAGCATATGTCTTTTTGCCGGAATCACTTTCCGGGATCTGTTCCTGAAGACCTTTCATAACAGAAAGCCAGTCTTCCATCGTATTGATCTCCGGATAACCAAGTGCCTTGTATCCGTCCCATCTCACATAAGCGGAAACCATTGGTTCAATACCATCAGCAGAAACTTCCGGTGACTGGCTGGAAATCTCACTCGGAAGTCCCCAGATGCCGTCCTGTCCGGCATTTTCATTTGCTTTCGTGATCGCATCGCTGTAATTTTTCATGACATCTTTGTCTTTCAGCAGATCTGTCATGTCCATCAGAAGTCCGGCTTCTACCATATTTTTGAAACGTCCGTTTTCTGTACTGGAAATGATGATATCACCAAGATTTCCTGCCGCAGATCTTGTCTGGAACAGGGTGTCTCCACCACCGGCTACGTTTGGTGCAATGATGTTGAGCTCAATATTGAATTTGTCTTTGACAATTTTTCCAAACCAGCCTGACTGGATTCCCTGATAATTTGCCTGATCGTCGTATACATCGACAGTCAGAACATCGTCAGAGCTTCCGGAATCGCTGCTCTTACTTCCGCCGCATCCTGCCAGTACAGCTGTAGCTGCCAGTGCGACACAGAGCAAAACAGATACTAATTTCTTTTTCATAAGATAAATCCCCCTTAACCTTTTACAGAACCGATCATAATACCAGATACGAAAAATCTCTGGAAAATCGGATATACAAACAAAATTGGCAATACAACAATGACAGATACTGTCATTCGGATAGAAGTAGGTGTCTGCTGAGATGCAAGCACAGCTGCTGACACCGTTCCCGTATTACGAACCATCGCCGCCAGTGAGCTGGCCTGGTTGATATAAGTATACAGCAGATACTGCAAAGAATACAGCTTCTGATCTGTAATATAGATCAATGTATCCTGGAATGAGTTCCACTGCGCAACTGCTGCCCAGATTGCTACGGTTGCAAGAATCGGTTTCGCAGTCGGTAGAATGATCTTCCAGAAAACAGTCAGGATTCCGGCTCCGTCAATCTCTGCCGCCTCCTGAAGTGATTTTGGCATGGACTCTATGTAAGTCTTTACCATGATGATGCTGAACGGCTGCACGATTGCCGGAAGGATATATACCCAGAATGTATTGGTCAGATGCAGGGTACGCATCGTGATGAACATCGGGATAATACCTGCATTAAAATACATGGTAATTACAAAAAAACGATACCAGAACTTTCTGTGCCAGAGTTCTTCCTGCGTAAAAAGGAATCCCAGAAAAGCGGATGCCAGTACCGCACAGGCCGTACCGATCACAGTTCTTGCCACAGAGATCATAGCCGCCATCGGCAATCCACTTAAAGATAATACCTGCACATAATTTCCAAGGTGGAGCCCACGCGGAATAAAATTGATAAGTCCGTTTGCACTCAGATCATTGTTACTGATCGTATTGATGATCATATAATAGAAAGGATATACACAGATCAGTGTGATAATGGCAAACACCAGATAGTTAATGGTGCTAAATGCGATATTTCCGCCTTTTATTTTCCTGTGATTTTTTCCAATTGCGGATTTCACTTCTCTTCCTCCCCTCCTAAATGATAGACGCTCCACGCGTCTTCTTAGATACAAAATTCACGATTGCGAGCAATGCAACACTGACAATACTCTTTAGCATACTAATCGCCGTCGCCAGTGACAGGCTGCTTCCCGTCATACCAATGTTATAAACGTACAGATCAAGAACCTGAATGTGTTCCTTGTTAAATGCATTCTGGAATACATAATACTGATCCATGCCATTATTCAGGAAGTTTGCGACAGACATCATAAGAAGTACAAAAAATGTCGGTGCAAGTGCCGGAACCGTAACATTTTTGATCAGCTGGAACCTGTTTGCGCCATCGACTTTCGCAGCTTCGTAAAGCTCCGGATCGATTCCGGCGATTGCGGCCAGATACATGATGGCTCCCCATCCAAGGCCTTTCCATATACTCCATAACGTCATCCACAGATAGGTATGCGAATCACTGTCAAGGAATTTGACCGGTGATGTGATGATGCCCATATGCTGCAGAACAGTATTTACCATACCACTGTCTGTAAATAAGCTGAATGCTACGGAATAAACAAGAACCCAGCTGATAAAGTTCGGCAATGTCGTCAGTGTCTGGACCAGACTCTTGAACCATTTGCATTTGATCTCATTCAGGAAAATGGCAAATATTGCCGGCAGAAAGGATGTCGCAATGCCAAGTAAACTCATGGCAAATGTATTTTTCATTACCTGAATCAACTGCGCTACCTGCGTCTTATTTGCAAATAATGTCTTAAACCATTTCAAACCTACAAACTCACACTGTGAGAGGCTGAGTGGCGGCTTGTAATCATAGAAGGAATAAATCCATCCATGAAGCGGGAAATAAGAAAACAGGAAACATAAAATGATAAACGGTATCAGGCAATAGAACAATCTGCGGCTTCTGGCTGCATTTCGTTTCGTTTTGCTTATTGCTTGTTTCTTCATGCTACTCTCTCCTTCTTTTATTTTTATAAATTGTGCTGCAGCTTCTCCTTAAGTTGCATTCATTGTAGCATCCTCCTTACATAAGAAGATACCTGCTAAATCAGATGCCAAATATAGGAAAAATCATGTATTTTTTGTGTATACAACAAAAAATCTGATTTTACATGTATTTTACCTCTATTTTTATCCGTAGTTTTTCAAAGAATTCCCAAATAATATAAACATATGTTAGAAGAGAATGATTCTTTGCTGTATCGTAACTTCACAGTTACAACGATTCTTTGTAAATGATTCCTTGTAAATACTTATTTTTGGAATATAAAATTCTGTTTTTCATGGAGGAGGAGCATTATGAAATTTAATATCGAAAGTCCTGTTTTTCAATTTCTCGGAACTCTTTTTGATTTTGTGGCCCTGAATGCTATTTTTCTGGTCACATGCATTCCGGTTATAACGATCGGACCGGCAGTCAGTGCCCTGTATACCATTACGCTGCGTGAAGCAAGAGACGAGCAAAACGGCATTGTCCGACCGTATTTTGCCGCTTTCAAAAGCAACTTTAAGCATTCTTTTTTACTGTCCCTTTTGTATGCCCTGGCCGGAGCGGTTCTTTTGTATAATCTTGCTTTCTGGTCGCAGAAAAAAACTGCGTTCGGCACTGTATTCCTGGTCATAGTTGCGTTATGCACATTGCTTTATCTGTTTTCACTTCTGTATGTATTTGCTTTAGGTGCAAGATTTGAAAATACCATAAAACAGACCATAAAGAATTCTTTTCTAATCGCCCTGACAAACCCGGTACAGACGCTGCTCCTTCTGCTGATCCTTGTAATTGGCTTTGCACTGGCATATGTAAGTCCGATGTTCCGTATTTTTCTGATCATTGTCGGTTTTGCTTTCCTGGCTTACTGCGCTTCTTTTCCACTTACAAAAGTGTTCCGCAGGTACGAAGAAACAGAGGATACAGAAGAAGAGGTCGAAGCAGAAGAAATACAAGAAATATAAGGAGATTTTTCATTATGAAATATGGATTTTTTGATGACGAAAACAAAGAATATGTAATTACCGATCCGCGTACCCCGAATCCGTGGATCAACTATCTCGGAAATGAAGATTTTTTCTCACTCATTTCCAATACAGCCGGCGGATACAGTTTTTACAAAGACGCAAAACTGCTCCGAATCACACGTTACCGTTACAATAATGTCCCGGCCGATACAAACGGACGATATTACTTTATCAATGACGAAGGGACTGTCTGGAATCCCGGATGGCAGCCAACACAGACCGCACTGGACAGCTACGAATGCCACCACGGACTTGGATATTCCCGTTTTCATTCTTCCAAAAACGGAATTGAAGCAGATCTGACTGCTTTTGTACCGCTTCACGAAACCTGTGAAGTGAATTATCTGAAACTAAAGAATACAGATTCCAAAGTGCATAACCTAACGCTGACTTCTTATGTTGAATTCTGTTTTTGGAATGCTGTGGATGATTCCACAAACTTCCAGCGGAACTTAAGCCTTGGCGAAGTAGAGGTAACCGGATCTGAGATTTATCACAAAACAGAATACAGAGAACGCCGTAATCACTACGCTTTTTACAGCGTAAATCGCCCTGTTGATGGTTTTGATACCATCCGTGATGATTTTCTTGGCGCATATGGTTCCATCCAGATGCCAAAAGCAGTTGCTGAACGCACTTCCTATCAGACACTAGCAAGCGGCGGTGCCGTGATCGGTTCACACCGGATAGAAGCAGAACTTCAGCCAGGTGAGGAACAGACATTCATCTTCCTGCTTGGCTATGCCCAAAACAGCGATGACCAGAAATGGAATGCCCCAAATGTGATCAACAAAACACCTGCCCGCAGGATCATTTCCCATTATCAGACCACCACTCAGGTGAAAGAAGCCCTTTCCAGACTTGCTTCTTACTGGGACAGTCTGCTTTCCAGATATACGCTTTCCTGCGCGGACGAAAAACTCTCCAGAATGGTAAATATCTGGAACCAGTATCAGTGCATGGTTACATTCAATATGTCCCGTTCTGCATCTTATTTTGAATCCGGAACCGGACGTGGTATGGGATTCCGTGATTCCTGCCAGGATCTTCTCGGTTTTGTCCATCTGATCCCGGAGCGGGCAAAAGCCCGGATCCTTGATATTGCCGCTACCCAGATGGAAGACGGAAGTGCCTACCATCAATATCAGCCACTGACCAAATGCGGAAATCTCGATATCGGAAGCGGTTTTAACGATGATCCTCTTTGGCTCATTGCCGCAGTCAGCGCCTATACAAAAGAAACCGGTGACTTTGGCATCCTTGATAAAGTGGTTGACTTTGATAATGATTCCACCAAAGCCGCTCCGCTCATGGAGCATCTGAAACGTTCTTTTGAATATACCCTGACGCATCTTGGACCGCATCATCTGCCCCTGATCGGGCGGGCTGACTGGAATGACTGCCTGAACCTCAACTGTTTCTCCAGGGAACCGGGCGAATCGTTCCAGACTACAGGTCCATCCGAAGGACCGGTCGCTGAATCGGTATTTATTGCAGGTATGTTTGTAAAATATGCAAAAGAATATGCCCGTATCAATGAGATCATCGGAAATAAAGAAGAGGCCGACCGTGCTTATCAGGCATCCGACGCAATGTATCAGACCATCCTCAGGGACGGCTGGGACGGTGAATGGTTTCTCCGTGCCTATGATGCTGCCGGTGAAAAAGTCGGTTCCCATGAAAACGAAGAGGGAAAAATCTTCATCGAGCCGCAGGGATTCTGCGTGCTTGCAGGAGTCGGTGTAAAAGAAGGAAAGGCAGAGAAAGCTCTGGATTCTGTCAGAAAATATCTCGATACCAAATACGGGATCATGCTCCAGCAGCCTGCTTATCAGTCCTACCATCTGAATCTTGGTGAGATTTCTTCCTATCCGCCAGGATATAAAGAAAATGCCGGTATCTTCTGCCATAACAATCCATGGATCTCTATCGCAGAGACCATGATCGGACGTGGAAACAGAGCTTTTGAGATTTATAAAAAGACATGCCCGGCATACATTGAAGATATCAGTGAGATTCACCGTACCGAGCCATATGTCTATTCCCAGATGATCGCCGGCGCAGATGCGCCAAAACACGGCGAAGCCAAAAACAGCTGGCTGACCGGTACCGCTGCATGGACATTTGTAAATGTTTCGCAATATCTGCTTGGAATCCAGCCGGATTACGACGGACTCCGAATTGATCCGTGTCTGCCGGATGAACTGCGTGAGATCACTCTGGACAGAATTTACCGTGATGCCGCATATCACATCCATATCGTAAAACCGGAAGGCATTGAAAAAGGCGTACACAAAATGCTTGTAAACGGCACTGAAGTTGATGGAAATCTGGTGCGTCCAATTGACGGATGTAAGGTATACAATGTAGAAATTGTGATGGGATAAAATCAGATAAGATGCGACGAGAAATTCTGCCTTCAAAAAATAAAGAATACCTGTCGGAGGAATGATAATTTCCTTCGCCAGGTATTCTTTTTGCAGATTGCAGAACTGGTAAATGCTAACTTTGTCATGCGTTACATGGCGTGCATTTCCTAGAATAATGTTTTTTACAGTTCGCAGGAAACGGTCTGGCAGATATCAGCCACAGACTTTCCTACATATATTTCATAGGTTCCCGGTTCAACAACAAATGTCTGTTTTTCTTCATCGTAATAAGCAAATGCATCCGGCTCGAGATCTAGTTCTATCTGTCTGGATCCGCCTGCCGAAAGCTCGATTTTTGCAAAGGCTGCCAACACCTTTTTTGCTCGTCTCACTCCGGAATCCGGTTTTCCGACATAAATCTGAACCACTTCTTTTCCGTCCGTTTTTCCTGTGTTTGAAACAGTCAGCCTCACTCTTATCTCCGGTTTTTCTCCGGCCTTTTGAGAAACCACCCGTAATTCCGAAAAATCAGATTCTGTATAGGAAAGCCCGTATCCAAACGGGAAAAGCACCTCCACATTGCAGGTATCATAATAGCGGTAACCGACAAAAATACCTTCTGTGTATGCCACCGTCTTTCCTCCGGGAAATTCTCCGATGCAATGGGCCGGGCAGTCCAGATGTGTTTTCGGGAATGTTTCCGGAAGCCTTCCGGATGGATTTACTTTACCAAAAAGGATCTCTGCGAGTGCGGTTCCTCCTTCCATTCCTGCATACCACTGCCAAAGCAATGTCTTTACTTTATCTGCCCAGGGCATTTCCACCGGCGAACCAGAAACCATAACCACGATCGTATCCGGATTCACATCCAGAACTTCTTCGATCAGCTGATCCTGTCCATATGGAAGTTTCATATCCGGTCTGTCATGCCCTTCCAGATCCTGCTGATGGTTCTGACCGCCGATCAGGATAACCGTGTCATACTGCCTTGCTTTTTCTACCGCTTCCGCCCTTAAAATACGACGTTTTTCTTCCAGTTCCCGACTGGCCATTTTAGCCTCACTGACCGAACCTCCGCCATTTTCCAGGCTGTCTGCCTGCCAGTTGACATCACCGGTCTGCGCTTCCATATCATCTGCGAGATATCCACGGGCAAAATCAACCTGTGTATTTCCGCCAAGCAGTTTTTTTATACCAAGAAGAGGTGATATCTCATAAAGTGCCTTGATTTCTGCGCTTCCTCCACCATTGGAATGAATGCGGTCCGCATTATCCCCAATCACCAGAATACGCTCCGTTTTTGTTGAAAGCGGAAGCTTTTTCTCTTCATTTTTAAGCAGGATGACAGATTCCCTGGCCGCTTCCAGAACGCTCTGACGGTGTTGCGGCGTGTTATAACAGCCTGCTTTTCGCCGGTCTTTTTCTTCGCCGATCATACGCAGACGGAACATCATACGAAGAATATTCCGAACCTTCTCATCGAGTAGTGTTTCCGCAACTTCGCCCTTTTCTACTGCCTCTTTCAATGGCTGTGCCAGACAGTATTCATCAAATTGATACGTTACGGACATTTCAATATCCAGCCCGCTTTCCGCCGCCTCTTTTGTCTTGTGGACAGCACCCCAGTCGGACACGACCATGCCGTCATAGCCCCACTCTTTGCGGAGCATTTCATTCAGGAGTTCTTTGTTTTCACAGCAGTGTTTCCCTTTATAAAGATTATAGGCTCCCATCAGAGAGTACGCCTTTTTTGCCGCCTTTTTAAATGCCGGAAAATAGATTTCTCTTGCTGCGCGGTCACTGACTTCCACGTCCACCCAGAGACGTTCTGTTTCCTGATTGTTGATTGCGAAATGCTTTACACAGGCTGCCACATCCGCTGTCTGGATTCCCTCGATCAGGGGTACTGCTATCTCACCGCTCAAAAGCGGATCTTCACTCATATATTCAAAATTCCGCCCGCAGAGCGGACTTCTCTTGGTATTGATTCCCGGCGCAAGGATGACATCTTTTCCCCGTCCTCTCGCCTCTTCTCCAAGCACTTTTCCAATTTCACAGGCAATCTTCCTGTTCCACGTAGATGCCAGCGCACTGTTGCACGGAAGATAAGTCACATAATCGTCACTGTTCCCTACCGGAACCCAGGAATCATCCGGAAATTCATTGCGGACTCCCATTGGGCCATCGGACATCTTAACCGATGGAATCCCCAGTCGTCTGACACCTTCTGTCCGAAAAAGTCCGGCGCCATGGATCATACCAATTTTTTCATCAAGCGTCAGTTCTTTCACCAGATCTTCAATCTGCTTTTCGATCTTCTCATTCTTCTGCATCTTCTCATTCCTCATTTACAAAATCAGATGAGAAACGAATCTCTCCACTGATATGGTTTTACCACCTGCAGAGATGGGAATTCTCTCTCATCTGATAGATTTATAGATATATTACAACGTTACTGTGATCTGTACACTTCCTGTGCATCGGATCACGGTATCGCGCTCTTTTACCTGGTACTCTGAGCCCTGAACATCCTTTGCCCTTTCATTCACAAGAACAATGCTGAAGGACTTATCTGCCTCTACCCGGATCTGAATGATATTTCCGTTTCTTTCTGTAGTTACTGTTGTCTCTGCCTGTCTGTCCATTCCATAAACAACCGTGGATACATTTTCACCATCTTTCAGGGAATATGCACGGATTTCCACATTTTCTGCATAATCATAATCCGGTTTCATGTTTTCCTGTCCGACTGCGATCAGGCTGTTTTCTCTTGCAAATACCGGAATACTGAGATATCCGCAATGCTCCTCATACCATCTTCCGCCTTCTCTGACTTCGCCTGTCAGATAATGTGTCCAGATTCCTTCCGGCAGATAATAGATAGCTTTGCTTTCGTCATTAAAGATCGGCGCTACAAGGAGAGAGTCACCAAGCATATACTGTTTGTCAAGGTATGCACAATTCCGGTCCTGCGTAAATTCCAAAACCATGCTCCGCATCATCGGAACACCTGTTGCAGCTGTTTCCATTGAATTTCTGTACAGATATGGCATAAGCTGCGCTTTCACTTCTGTAAAATAACGGACAACATCTACCGCTTCTTCATCGTAGGCCCATGGCACACGGTATGAAGTACTTCCATGCAGTCTGGAATGGGAAGACATCAGGCCAAATGCAGCCCACCGTTTGTATACATCCGGTGTGGAAGTGCTTTCAAAACCACCGATATCATGGCTCCAGTATCCGAAGCCGGACATTGTAAGGGAAAGTCCTCCGCGAAGGCTTTCTTCCATGGACACATAGTCAGACCAGCAGTCTCCGCCCCAGTGTACCGGGAATTTCTGTCCGCCAACGGTTGCGGAACGGGCAAACAGAACCGCTTCGCCTTTGCCTCTCTTGCGCTCCAGAAGTTCAAATACGGCTTTGTTATAAAGATAAGTATAATAATTGTGCATTTTTTCCGGATCAGAGCCATCCGCGTAGACACAGTTGACCGGTATTCTCTCACCGAAGTCTGTCTTGAAGCAGTCAACTCCCATATCAAGAAGCACTTCCAGTCTGTCCTGGAACCATTTGCAGGCTTCCGGATTTGTGAAGTCAACCAGCGCCATTCCCGGCTGCCACATATCCCACTGCCACACATCACCATTTGGCCGTCTGATAAAGTATCCGTGCTCTTTTCCTTCTGCAAAAAGTGCGGATTCCTGCGCGATATATGGATTGATCCATACACAGATATTCAGTCCTTTTGCCTTGATCCTGCCAAGCATTCCTTCCGGATCCGGAAATACACGCGTATCCCACAGAAAATCTGACCAGTGGAAATCTTTCATCCAGAAACAGTCAAAATGGAACACACGAAGCCCGATTCCACGCTCCAGCATACCATCCACAAAACTCATGACCGTCTCTTCATCATAGTTTGTTGTAAAAGATGTAGAGAGCCAGAGTCCGTAGGTCCACGGTGCCGGAAGCGACGGTTTTCCTGTGAGATCTGTATAACGTTTCAGCACGTCTTTCATCGTCGGTCCGTTGATCAGAAAGTAATCCAGGTTCTCTCCTTTTACGGAAAATTCTACTTTTGTCACCTGCTCTGTTCCCACTTCAAAAGAAACTTTGTCAGAACTGTTGACAAATACACCGTATCCCTTATCCGTCAGATAAAACGGGATATTTTTATAAGACTGATCTGTGCTTGTACCACCGTCTTCGTTCCAGATGTCTACAGACTGTCCGTTTCGCACCAGTGCCCCGAAACGCTCACCAAGTCCGTAAATGTGTTCACTGACGTCTATCCCGAGCTGCTGGCGCATGTATGCTTTTCCTTCGGGATCTGTATCATAGGCAAACCCAGTCCAGTGGGTACGCATGTACGCGAGATCTCTACCGCTGCTTGCGGTCAGGATCCTGCCATCTCTCTCATAGCACATACTCCAGTTTTTCTTATTGATACGAAGGGCCAGATTTCCTGATTTCACAAGAATCTCATCGTCTGTTTCTTCTACATCCATCTCGCGGTTTTCATCCAGGTTCAGGTCAAATTTCGGGCTGTGATCTTCCACGCCCAGATAATGGCTCGTCTGCATGCGGATCACATCCTCCGCCGGTGCTGTGATCCTGATCGTGAGATTGATTCCTCCGAGCGTATCGCCTCTGTGTGCAATATGGTGTGTCGGTGCGCAAATCACAACTTCATGCTCATTTTTGTTTACAAAATACGCTTCCTGCGGTGCAAAACACTCAATTCCTTCTTTCTGCAGCCAGCATCCATTTCCAAATTTCATATGTCTGCAACTCCTTTATTCATCGTTCTTTTTTCTGTAACTGAACACTGTTTTTCCAGCTACTGTTTTCTTCATTATACAAAGCTGTAACCAATAAATATACTGGCAGAATTCATCGAAAAATACGCTACTTTTTAGACATTGAATAAGCAGTAAGCCGTCGTGCTTCCGTTTGCATGTGCGGTAATTTGTAGCACAACAGCTTACCGCTTAAATCCTGATATCCGCGGCAGTGTCACATTTTGGAGAGTGTTTCGCAAAAACGCAGACACAATGGAACTTTTCGACGCCTGCTGTCAGAATTGCGACTCACTCAATTGTTTACTTACAGTTCGTATAAACCTTTTACCGCCGGATACATCTGCACAAATTTGCTGTACTGATGGTTGTATTTTTCTACAATTTCCTGTTCCGGCTCAATAGTTTCTACTACCTCTACGATCCTGTCAGCCGCTTGTTTCACGGTTGCGTATTCTCCGCATGCAACTGCTGCAAGCATCGCCGCTCCAAGTCCCGGACCTTCTTCTGTTTTCAGAATATCTACTTTGATTCCGAGAACATTTGCTATGATTTTTCTCCAGATACGGCTCTTTGCTCCGCCACCGCAAAGTTTTGTTCTCTCAATCTGAATCCCCTGAGACTTTGCAATCTCAAAGGAATCACGGATTGCAAAAGCAACGCCTTCCAAAACCGCCTGCGACATCTGTGTCTGCATCGTATCCATTGACATTCCGATAAACATGCCTCTTGCAATCGGATTGTTGTGCGGTGATCTCTCTCCCATCAGGTAAGGAAGAAATGTCACTGGGTTATCACCAAGTCCGGAAATACCACCGAGCACTGTGTCATAATCTTTACTTCCGATAATAGTTTCTACCCACCATTTATTACAGGAAGCAGCACTTAAGATACAGCCCATCAGGTGATAACATCCGTCCGCATGCGCAAAGGAATGCAATGCATTTTTCTGATCCACACAGAACTTCTCACTGGAGATAAATACGGTTCCGCTTGTTCCGAGAGAAACATTGCATTTTCCATCGCCTACGGTTCCGGTTCCGACTGCCGCTGCCGCATTATCACCGGCTCCTGCCACGATCTTACATGTCTCCGGAAATCCAAGCTCTGCTGCGATTTCCGGTTTTAAAGTTCCGGTTACTTCATAGCTTTCATATAACTTCGGCAGTACATCTTCTGTAATACCGCAGATATTCATCATTTCTTTTGACCAGCATTTCTTTCTGACATCCAACAATAACATGCCGGAAGCATCTGAATAATCTGTACTTGCCACACCGCTTAATCTGTATGCGATATAATCTTTCGGAAGCATCAGTTTGCTGATCTTTGCAAAGTTCTCCGGCTCATTTTCTTTCACCCACAAAATCTTCGGTGCGGTAAATCCTGCAAATGCGATATTCGCTGTATACTCCGAAAGCTTCTCTTTGCCGATCACTTTATTCAGATAATCTGTCTGCTTCTGTGTACGGCCGTCATTCCAGAGGATTGCAGGTCTGATCACCTCATCTTTATCATCCAGGATTACCAGTCCGTGCATCTGTCCGCCAAAGCTGATACCTGCGACCTGAGATCTGTCACACTCTGCTGTCAGTTCTTTTAATCCCTCAACCGTTGCTTTCCACCAGTCTTCCGGTTTCTGCTCTGACCAGCCCGGATGCGGAAAATATAATTCATAGCTTTTGGAGATCACATTTTTGATTGTGCCGTCTCCCTGCATCAACACAAGCTTAACAGCTGAAGTCCCTAAATCTACACCTATGTAATACATATTTCTTTTCCTCATCCTTATCTATATGGATTCTCCGTAATGTAACGCATACCTGCCGGCTGATTGTAACCGATTTCTTCCGGTTCCACACCAATGTATTTCAATACTTCAAACAACTGTTTTCCGAAATGACCGAACATAACTGCTCCATGGTGCGGATAATTCTTTTCAATCAAAACATGTCGGTAAAATCTTTCCATCTCTTTAATCGCGAAAATTCCGATTGCTCCAAAAGATCTGGTTGCCACCGGAAGCACCTCTCCTTCTGCCAGATAAGCCCTTAATTTTCCGTCCGCTGTACTCTGAAGACGATAGAATGTGATGTCACCCGGAATGATATCACCTTCAAGTGTTCCCTGTGTCACATCTTCCGGAAGGCTTCTTGCCATGATCATCTGATATTCCATGGAATGTTTTACCAGTTTTGTGGAACAGGTATTTCCACAATGGAATCCCATGAATGTCTCACCTTTTCTGTAATCAAATTTGCCGTTGATGTCTTCCTTATAAATTGCATCCGTTACTGTATTGTTGATATCAAGCAATGTAACTGTATCTCCGCTGATGCACTGGCCAATATACTCACTTAATGCTCCGTACAGGTCAACCTCACAGGATACCGGGATTCCTTTTCCTGCCAGACGGCTGTTTACATAGCATGGCACGAATCCGAACTGCGTCTGGAATGCCGGCCAGCATTTTGTACTTAATACTACATACTCGCATGCACCTTTATGCGCTTCCACCCAGTCAAGGAGTGTGATCTCATACTGTGCAAGTTTTGCTAAGATCTGCGGTTTGTTATTTCCATCTCCCAGTTCTTTTTCCATGTCTGCCACAACTTCCGGAATACGAGGGTCATCTGCATGTTTATGAAAAGCTTCAAACAGATCCAGCTCTGAATTTTCTTCAACCTCAACCCCTAAGTTGTAGAACTGTTTGATCGGTGCATTACATGCCAGGAAGTTTAACGGTCTCGGTCCAAAGCTGATCACTTTCAGGGAAGAAAGTCCAATGATTGCTCTTGCAATTCCTACAAAATCATAAATCATATCTGCACATTCTTCCGCGCTTCCAACCGGTTCTTCCGGGATATAGGCTTTTGTATTTCTAAGTGCCAGATTGTAGCTTGCATTCAGCACTCCACAGTAAGCATCGCCGCGTCCCTGTATCAGGTCTTCTTCCTCCGCAGCTGCAACAATGATTGCCGGTCCGTCAAATCTCTTTACAAGCATTGTCTCTGCAATCTCCGGTCCGAAATTTCCGAGATATACGCATAAGGCATTACATCCTGCTTTCCTGATATCCTCCAGCGCCTGCAGCATATGGATTTCACTCTCTACAATACAGATCGGACATTCATAAACATTATCCTCCCCATATTTGTCCTGATATGCTTTTATCAGATTCTTTCTTCTATTTACAGAAAGACTTTCCGGAAAACAATCACGGCTAACTGCAACCACACCAATTTTTACCTCTGGAACATTAAACATATTTGCGCCCTCCTAAATGAATTTAATATAAACTTTACTCAATTTATTTAGTTGTATTTTATCATCAACCCTTTTTCGTGTCAATTATCCTTTGGCATTCGGTTATTTTTCGACAGTTTCAACCAGTGCATCTTGCTATTTCTACGGATTCCATACCATTCTTTGTATATTTTAGACAAAACCGCCTTTTTTCCATCACTAAATGTCCTGTTTCCATTCGATTATATTTTAGTAAATATATAGTCAAATTAAGTGATTTTTATTTCACAGAATGCACTTTCCTATGAATTTAAAAAGATTTAAAAAGAGTGCTAAAATACATTCACATGAGAATGTACTTTAACACTCTTTTAAATGATTCAATTTTACAATTCTTCTGCCTTATATGTCGTATAACCTTCGTAGTAATAACTGTGATCAATGCCTTTCATAAACACCTCACGACTCTCGGTCTGATCTGTCAGTGCATTTTTCAGAACATATTTAATCTCAATATCCCTGATTGGACTTCGCTCCATGGCAAGCAGATAGTCTTCTTTATCCACTTTGCTCCAATCCACAACTTTTCCGATTTCAAGCTTCAACATGTGATCCAGCCAAATACGGGTGCTGCGCCCATTTCCCTCCCGGAATGGATGTGCAATATTCATCTCCACATATTTCTCTACAATTTCATCAAAATCAAACTGTGGCATTTTATCAATATTTTCAAGTGCTGCCTGCAGATACATCACCGGCACAAAACGGAAATTTCCTTTTGCCAGATTTACCGTACGCACTTTTCCGGCGAAATCGTAAATATCCTCAAACAAATATCGATGAATCTCCTGCAAGGAAGAAAATTTCCCCGCCGGAAGTTTATCAAGAATCCTCTTTTCAAACAATGCGACTGCCTTTGTCTTACTGATTCTTTCCTCTTCCCGTGCAAGTTCTGCCGAACTTGTAAGTCCTAATTTGTTTTCAAGCATAAATATTCCTCTCACTTCATAACCTGTACGATCAGATTCTTTCTGATATGAGTCATTGCAAAAATTCCGCACGTACCTTATTTACTTACAGCACTCTCAGTCACTGCCTGCTATCACTATTTATAAATTACTACAACCATACTCCGCTCCGGCATCATTACACATCCACTGATCTGAACTTCCTGCTCCGTCACTGTGGATTTTTCTGGTAATCCTTCCGGCATCTCGCCGGTTCCCTGCAGCGTCCACTGCTTTCCAGTTGTATTTATCGCCACTCCATCTGCATCTTCCAGAGTCAATTCAAAATTCTGATGTGTCGTATTGACCGCTTTCACAATGATATTTTCCTCTTCATCCATGGAAACAGACGCATAAATTCCCTTTTTCCGCAGTTCCACATCCTGATCATGCAGTAACACCGTATAACCGCCTCTGTGATTTGCAAACAGCTTCTGCACATAGTAATTCGGTGTCAGATACATCTCACTGTCATCGAACCAAATCATATCCGGCTTCCACTGACTGTGCCCGATCCGGTTAAATAACGGTGCGTAAGAAGCAAGTTTTACCACACCCGCATTTTTCTCAATACCGGTCAACAATGCCGCTTCGGCCAGAGCGCTCTCCATGGAATTTTCCCGTGCCTCGGTATGAGCCGCATATTCTCCTGCAAAAACAGCCACATCCCGCGGATAGTCATCGTACATGGCCACATGATCATACATCCACTGTGGGCTTACATAATAATGCTCATCCACCGCATAACTGAACTCCGGATTTTCCTTTGCTTTTTCCCGATAATATTTCCACACATCCTCTGTAATGGAGCACTCCATAAACGGTCCCGCCGTTCCAAGCAGCCGAATCTCAGGGTATTTCTCATGAATAGCCGCCTCAAACCACTCATAACGATATCTCAGATCCAGATACTGTGTCTCCCACTGCTCATTTCCAACCGAAAGGAAATCCATACCGAAAGGTTCCGGATGCCCCATCTTGGCACGTAATGCGCCCCATTTGCTGTCTGCCGGGCCATTGGCAAACTCAATGAGATCCAGTGCATCCTGCACATATTCCTCAAATTCCGCACTGTCAGAATCCACCATTTCCGTAGAGCGGAACTGACACGCAGTGCCGATATTCAGAACCGGAAGCGGTTTTGCTCCCAACAATTCACACAGAAGAAAATATTCATAAAACCCAAGTCCGAAAGACTGTCCATAATGTGCGTCCGGCCGCTTTGTCATCGGATCATTTTTGCCCCAGTCATCATCAAAGGCCCACAGATTCGGAATATAACGTCGGTCTTTCACATCCCCTACCGTATTTTTCCAGTAATAACGGTTGTCCAGACTGATGCCTTCCACGATGCAACCGCCCGGGAAGCGCACAAATCCCGGTTTGATTGCCTGCAGTACCTCAAATAGATCCTTCCGAAAAATTCCCGCCACTGCATCTTCCGGTATCATGGAAATCAGGTCAAACTCTACGATACCCGGCGCATCCAGTGTAATTGCAAACTGTGCTCCACGGACATCATCCAGCGCCGTAAGCACCGCTTCATATTTCACCCACTCACTTCTACGGCATTTGTCACTCTGATCCATCTGATGGATTTTTTCAATATCCGGATTTAATGTACCATATCCGATCTCCATCGGAATCTTCAGATCACAAAATGGCACATACGGAACCGGTTTCACCGCTTTTACTTCTGCCTGTGCAAAAATCCGGCCATCCCTTTGCACTGTTATCTGAAAACCATCGCCTTCATATGCCACACATCTCGCATAAAAAGAGACTTTGTAAGTATGATCTTTTTCTAATCGAATGCCATCATATGCTTTATTTGTAAATCCCTGTCCCGCCTGCTTTGCCGTAAAACGCAGATAATGCGGATTCACCACAGACACCGGAGTTCCTGTCACATACTGCATCAGCGGCTCCTCTTCCCCTGTCTGATACAGCGGTTTCCACGCATATCCAAAGTCATCTACTGCGTAAAATCTGCCCGGATTTCCATAGGCTTCCTTTGCCTCAAAAGAACGGTTTTCGATCAGTTCTGCATACAAACCTCCGTCTGCCGCAAAATTAATATCTTCAAAAAATAAACCGATCAGCTCCGGTGAAATCGGAACTCCCTTTTCTTTTCCAATCCTCATGATACCTTACCTTCTCT
Source organism: Lachnospiraceae bacterium (assembly GCA_963617435.1). Taxonomy (GTDB): domain Bacteria; phylum Bacillota; class Clostridia; order Lachnospirales; family Lachnospiraceae; genus Eubacterium_I. The sequence goes on along the minus strand of CAVEOS010000015.1, from coordinate 8,342 downwards.
CAAAATACTTTCTTCTCCACGCTATGTACTTGTTTTCTCTCTAATAAACGAGACAGATGCCATTCATAATATTACCCTGCCACTTTTTATATCACCCAAAAACATAATATTCCAAATCCGACTGCGATCAGTGCTCCTGCCACCACATCTTTTACAAAATGTACCCGGCCGATCACCCGCGCTGTTGCCAGAAATACCCCTGCCACACAAAGGATCACCCCGAGCGGCATCCGCACATACCATGCTGCCATGGCAATAATATAAATTGAAAATACATGCCTGCTCGGGAATGAATTTCCTTTTGTATCCTTCGGGATTAGCGGCTTCACCGGCCATTTTTCATAAGGCCGCGGCGCATTAAACTTTTTGCGGAACAAACTCACCAGCACAAAAGTCACCGCCGGAACAAACAGCACACGCCAGAAGCGGCTGTCTCTGCAAACCACCAAATACAAAAGTAATGCAGGATAAATCAGATAAACCACATCCGTTAAAATATGATTTACCCGCAGCAGACAGTTCTTCTTTCGCTCCGATGCTTCAAATGGCGCTGCCAATCTGTCATAAAACTCCTGCTTCATCCTACATTACCTCATTTCTTCTAATCGTCTGAATTTGAATTTTCTCAAATCAACTACAATAGTCTGATTATATCATGAACAAAAACAGTTCATGATCGACATTCACCGCTCGTCAATCATGCCAGCATGTTGACTCCCTTGCGCTCATTGTATCATACTTTTCAAACACTAGATACTTTATATTCAATTGTTTATTTCTCACGAATGATCTGTACATCCCAGCTGCCAATGGCAAGTTTTTCCCCTGCTGCAATATCAATTCCCGGGAATGTCTGGTTCTCCTTCATCAGATACTCACCATCTGCGCCGGCGTAAACAGCTTCTACCGGTGTATGGGAATAATTAAAATAGAACCATACTGTTTTTCCGTTTTCATCTTTCATGCGACGTACAATTACCGGGAATGCTGTGTTCTGTACTGCATCCGCAATCCCAGCTTCCTTCATGGCCTCTGCCAGCAGCTTCTGCAGATATTTTTCAGAAGTCTTGCAGGCCAGATACTGTGCGGTACCTTTTCCGTAATGATTTCTGGTCACTGCCGCATAATCCTTCCATGCATAGTGATCATAAGATGCCAGCACTTCTGCGCCTTCCGGTTTCACAAGTTCCATGAAAAGCTCTGCCTGCTCATCTTCTGTACCGCTCAGTTTTACCTCTTTCGGGAAGGTGAAATTACTGTAAGAAATACCAAGGCATTCGTTTAATACATGTGGGAATGCATCGTGATATACTTTTACATTTTCGTCTGTATAAGCGGTCTTGAATGTAGTGATCAGGTATCCGCCATCTGCCACATACTGTTTCATGCGCTGCAGATCTGCCTCGCAGGCCGCATACAGAGCCGGAACAATCACCATCTGATAACGATCCATTTCTTTGCAGGACGGCTCGATGAAATCAACTTCCACATTCATTTTATAAAGGGCATCATACATCCAGCGAACCACATCATTATAGCCGGTTTTTCCCGGGCCTTCTGCCGTAGTATCAATGCGGAACCAGTCAAGTGCTGACAGTGCGTCATTGCTGACAACCATAGCCACTTTGTTTTCTTTTTTCAGATTGCAGAGGGCCGGACTCAATGCCACGAAATCACGACCGATGGTTTTTGCCTCACAATATACATGATTTTCCTTGAAATCATGACTCAGCAATCCACGCCAGTATGTCTCAAAGGAATTATGAATGGAATGCCAGTGCCAGTACTCCACCATGGCCGCACCGGATGCCACATGACTGAAGGCCTGCTGACGAAGCTGTCCCGGATACGGGGTCCAGCACGGATAACCCTGTGCCTCTGTCTCAAGGACAAAGTAGTTGTTCTGTTTCAGAGAACGTGTCATATCACCACCAAAAGCGATTTCTGCACCGGTCAGTTCATCCTGTGTCGGATGGTAAATATCGCAGCCTGCCACGGTCAGTGCTTCTCTTGCAATCTCAAAATGATTATTTGCCGGCTGTACACCATAAGAATAGCCACGCCACTCAAAATCCAGATTGTGTGTGATAAACTGATCCGGACGGGCATATTCTTTTACAATATTGGACTGCCAGGTCAGAAACTCTGTAACCAGCCCACGGCGGAACTTGTCAAACTCAGCACCAAGGCTTCCGTTGATGGTTCCACGCACATCCGGAAAATCTTCCCAGTTATCCACGCGGTTGCTCCAGTAATCCAGACCAAAAGCCGCATTCATGGCATCCGTACTTCCGTCAAATTTTTCTTTCAGATACTCCACGAAAGCAGCCTGTACATTCGGGCCTGCGGTATCATAATATTTTGTCTCATTATCCAGCTGAAAACCGATGATACATTTGCGTCCCTGGCATACTTCCAGCAATTTACGGATTACACGCTCACCGTATTTCAGATAATTCGGGTTTGTGATATCCATGATCTGGCGCGCACCGTACACACCCTCGCCCTGATGAGTCACGGCCAGAACTGTCGGATCCTTTTTTACCAGCCAGGATGGAACCGCATAGGTCGGTGTACCGATGATAACGTCAATGCCAGCTTCTTCCATGGCATCCAGCACTTTGGTCACGGTGGAAAAATCAAACTGACCTTCCTGTTTTTCGTAAGTGCTCCATGTGGATTCTGCGATGCGAACCACGTTGATACCGGCAGCTTTCATCATTTTAATGTCTTCCTCTAAACGGTCATACGGAAGATACTCATAATAATACGCTACCCCATACAGTAATTTGTTCATGAAAATGCCCTCCTTTTTAGGTGTTGATAAACGGTCGAAATGCGGAATTTTAATCTGTGAAGCGGCATGCAGGCTCACACGAACAATTTTCTATCTGCGCTGCGCCGCTTATTTCCGACCGCTTCCGCGAACTCCCCCGCAAAACCAGCGGGCTCAAACACACTCCCGCGGTCGGGCTATGCTCGCTCCGATAACGAAAATTGCTCTACCGTTTCGCCTTGCATGTCCACTTTCACAGATTAATTCCTGCATTTCTACACATCAACACAAATCCATATTTTGTGCTTTACTTTAACTTCAAAATATTTATTATCTTTTGCTTATAATTTTACAGTAAATATCTTATTATGAAAAGAAAACCATTGTCCTAAAATGGACATCTATTATCCAGTCAAGACCATTTCGCAGCCTTGACTTATAATTAGTCCCCGTCCTTCTTAATCGGTTTTATCAAATTACTCTTCATCTGAGTTTTGCTCTAATGCCTTCAGCACTTCTTCATCTCTCAGATGTACATGAATCCCATTCACTTCTACTTCGTCTGTCAACGGAATAACCAGGCATGGAACCCCATCGATCATACGTGTTTCCACAAGACTCGCCTGCTCCGGGCTTACTTTCACCGTCATCTGCGGTGTCTTTACCTCAAATTTACGTGTGTCAGAAATATTGTTTGCCATGACGGTCATCTGCGCGCCGATTTCCTCATCATACTGTTTTTCAAACTGCTCCAGATTTTCCTCCGGTGCACCGCTGCGCTCCAGAAGTTTGCGCACCTGCATTTTATCCAGTTCCAGCGGTTCTCCGTTTTCTTTCTGCTCCTCGATCATCTCATTGAGATTTTCATGAATGTTGCGCACCACGTCGTATACACATTCCTCGCCCAGTGTATCCTCAATGATCGCCTGGAAAGATTCTTTCTGCTGTCCGGCCGGAATCGGCTGTACGCAGCCAAGCAGCTGTTCGGTGATATCCGGGCAAAGCTCATTTGCATTTTTTGAATAATAGAGCAGTCGGTGAATATCCGTGTTACGATCCTGAAAGGCCGGGAATAAAAATCCCTGCTCCGGCATGTCCACCAACCAGTCACGGATGCGGTCTTCAATGCTGTTTGTCTCCGCATTATAGCAAAGTCCGGCTTTTGACAGCGTCACCGGGCACAGACAGCACAGCACAAAATTGTATATGTAATCCGATGCATCATCCATTTCCAGACCATCGGATGTTTTCATCGGAATATCATAGGAACCATGCACCAGCAAAATCAGATAATTTTCCGGATGATAATAGGTCTCAATAATGCGGTCATAAAAAGCATCCAGCATGGCATCGTCTTTTAATTCACTGTCACGCAGCGCCAGCAGGCTTTTCTGGGTGCCCTCGCCCATTTCCTGCTCCAGCGGGAACTCCATATTCAGCAGATTTTTACCTAATGTGCCAGACAGACTTTTCCGGAAAATATCCAGATATTTGTAAATTTCTTCCTCCGGAAGGGATAAAAATGCTTCCTTAAACTGTACCACTTTATTTTTATCTGCGTCCACATAACAGCCGCAAAGACGGTTCAGACAGCAGCGCTCTTTCGTAAATAACTTCTTAATTTCTGTAACTTCTTTCTTATTCATAATAAATACGTTCTCCTACCACTATTTTTCTATCATTAACCATTTGCCCCAAAAAACTTCTCAAAAAATCCTATCTATTCGACAGCATCCCTGAGACTGGTTTCTATTCCGGCATAAACTCCTGGGTCATTTCGATAAATGCTTTCATCGCCGGTGATACCCAGCGGTTTTTGCTGTAGATTACCTGCATCAACATGGACAACTGAAATCCTTTTACAGAAAACAATGCCACTTTTTTCTCCCGCAATGCTTCCTCCAACGTAAATCTCGGAAGCAGGGATACACCCAGATTTTCAATAACCGCATCAATGATCAGACGCGTATAACCAATTTCCGTAATGGAAGGCTTGCGCCCACGCTGTTCCACCACATACTGCTCAAAGGCCTGACGGTAATTACAGCCTTCCTCGATCATAATAAAGTTTTCTTCCAAAACCGTATCCAATGGAATGTCTCTTTTCCCTGCAAAAGGATGGTTCGCCGGGCAGAAAAAGCGGATTTCCGTCGGTGCTTCATGTGCCGTCACCCAGTTAATATGATTGATCTTGTTATCTACCGTCAAAATCAAATCCAGCTTTCCTTTTCCAAGCAACTCCATGCACTCCAGCGTCGTTGCCACCACGACCTTCACATTAGCCTTTGGATAACGTTTCTTAAACTCCCGGAAAATAATGCCGTAACGGGACGCGCACAGCGTTTCCATGATTCCAACACTGACTTCTCCGCTTGGTTCTTCCCCTTCCGCAAAATGCTCCAGCGCCATGGCCTCACAGCGCTGCAGATCATAAGCATAATCCAGGAATTCCCTTCCTGCGGCAGAAAGCACCGCACTTTTTCCATTTCGTTCAAACAGAGACACTCCCAGTTCCCGCTCCAGGGTCTGAATCTGCATCGTTACCGTCGACTGCGCATAACCAAGATCCGATGCAGCTCTGGAAAAATTGCCGATCTCTGCGATTTTAATAAATGTCTTTACATTTCGTAGTTCCATTTTTTCTCACCATTTACATCATATTTGTCCCACAAAACAGGTGAGCTGTATAGGCCATTTCTACCCATTCTGCATTGCAGAACATATTTTCTCTCACTTGTTATTGTATCTGGAATTTCGATGGAAGTAAACCTTTATCGTTCATTTTTTTTGATTTCACATATCACTTTTTTCAATTTTACAAATAGGTAACTATGTAGTATTCTAATATTAGAAATTGAACGAAATTTCAAAATCACTTTTTTACAACTCTCAACAAACAATCGATGAGCCTGTCCGATGGACAGGCTTTTTCGATGTATAAATATAATAACGTAAATGAAAAATCTCCCGGTTTTTTCCTAGCGAGCGATTGTTAGCCGATGGGACAAAACCGGGAGATTTTTCTTCACAACTTACCGTATTTTAATCACGCATTAAAAATCATTTTCGCACAACCATACATTCCCGCATCATTTCCAAGGGAAGCCAGCACGAATTTTGTATCCTCGCAGGCATGGAAGGTACGCTCTTTGAAGTTCTTCTGAACTACATCGATCAGAATCTGTCCGGCTTTGGACACACCGCCGCCGATGACAAACATTTCCGGATCAACCACGCATGCGATGGAAGCCAGTGCACCACCAAGAATCTTTCCAAGTTTCTCAACCAGTTCGATTGCAACAGTATCACCTGCTTTTGCTGCGTCAAATATATCTTTTGCAGTTACTTCCGGCAGATCACGCAGTGTCGTAGCCGCATCATCTGCTGCCAGACGCTGTTTTGCCAGACGAACGATACCGGTTGCAGACGCATACTGCTCCAGGCATCCGCATTTTCCGCATCCGCATTTGTCAGTCTCTGTATCGGATACTTTGATATGTCCGATCTCACCGCCTGCGCCATGTACACCACCGATGATGGACCCATTGATGATAACGCCGCCGCCAACACCGGTTCCAAGTGTCACCATGACACCGTTTTTGCAGCCCTGTCCGCCGCCTTTCCACATTTCGCCCAGTGCAGCTACATTGGCATCATTTCCAACTTTGACCGGCAGACCGCTTTTTTCGGAAAGCTCTGCTGCGACATCCACAACGCCCCATCCGAGGTTAACGCATCTGCACACAACGCTGTCATCTTTAACCGGACCCGGAACGCCGATTCCGATTCCTTCCACATCATCTTTGCTGATACCAGCATCTGCCAGTTTGCCCTCTACAGCTACTACGATATCATCCAGAATAGATGCGCCGTTGTTCTCTGTGTTTGTCTTGATTTCCCATTTGTCCACGATCACGCCGGTATTCTCAAACAAACCAATTTTGCATGTTGTGCCTCCTACGTCGACACCAAATCCGTACTTCTTCATTTCTTCTACCTCTCTGTTCTTCTTTTTTCCTAAACTCCTCATTGACCTTAGTATAGCACATTTTCAGCCCCTGTCTCAATGCCGGATTTCTATATTTAAGACTGGTTTTTTGTATTTTTCTGAACTATACTAAACACAAAAGTCCCTGCTTGTCAGGGAACTTTCTGAGAATAGTATGATTATTCATGATTTTCAATAACAAGAATACAAACATTCATTTTAGGAGAACAATATGAAACTTGGAATTTTAGGAAGCGGTCTGATCGTGCGGGATGTCCTTCCACTGCTGGCCGCCATGAAGCAGGAAGGAAAAATTGAAACCTGCTGCATTCTGGCGAGATCATCCTCAGAAGAACGTGCCCGGGAACTATGTGAAACCTATGGATTAGATGGTGTTTTTCTGGATTACGATGCCTTGCTGCAGACAGATATTGATACAGTATACGTGGCTCTGCCAAATACCCTGCACTTTGATTTTACGAAAAAAGCGCTGGAATCCGGCAAACACACCATTGTGGAAAAACCGGTCACACTGACCACCAAAGAACTGCGGATCCTCCGCGAAACTGCAAAAAAACATCATGTTATGCTGATCGAGGCCATGAGTCTGCATTTTACCCCGGCTTATCAGGCGATTCGCGAAACTTTACCGGAACTTGGCCCTGTGCGCATGATCAATTTTCAGTTTTGCCAGTATTCTTCCCGTTACGATGCATTTCTGGAGGGAAACATTGCTCCGGCCTTTGATCCGAACTGTGCCGGCGGCGCCCTGATGGATCTGAATGTCTACAACCTGCATGCCATCATCGGATTGTTTGGCCGTCCGAAGGCCTTTTCCTATCAGCCAACCATGCAGTGCGGCATTGACACCAGCGGCGTGGTCACTCTGGTTTACGGCAATTACAAAGCGGTCGCTCTGGCTGCCAAAGACTGCCAGGCTCCGGTACACTCCACCATTGCCGGGGAAAAAGCATGCCTGACCATTCCGATGCCGATGAATCAGATTTCTGCCTTTGCCCTCACAGACCGCAAAGGAAATCTTCTGAAAAACTGTGATTTTAAGGAAAATGTACATCGACTTTCCTATGAATTTTACGAATTTGAACGAATGATCCGTGAACAGGATTTTGAGAAAGCAGATCGACTGCTGGAAACCAGCAAAATCGTGACAGAAATATTAGAAGCTCTGAGACCCTACTAGGGTTCAGAGCTTCCAGTATCGTTTTTTACTGTCTCTAATAACACTGTTAAAACAACCTTATACTTGCGAATATCTTTTTATGATTTTTTTATCTTTTATTTCATACACTTCATCACATAAGGTAGATATATCCTCTTTATTATGACTCGCTACAATTATAAGTTTTCCCTGCGATTTTAACTCAATAAGTAACTTTCTTATTTCCATCACTCCATCTTCATCTAAACCATTCATTGGTTCATCCAAAATAATAAAATCCGGATTTTCCATAATTGCCTGAGCTATTGCAAGTCGTTGCTTCATTCCCAAAGAATATTTTCCAACCCACTTTTTACTTTTTGGATCCAAGCCTACACGCTTTATAGATTCTTTTATAA
>CAVEOS010000014.1:0-48052 GCA_963617435.1 Lachnospiraceae bacterium | reverse complement strand
CCACGCGTTACTCACCCGTCCGCCACTCAGTCACAGAACAATCATTCCCGAAGGAAATCAAGTAGAGTGCTTCGTTCGACTTGCATGTGTTAAGCACGCCGCCAGCGTTCATCCTGAGCCAGGATCAAACTCTCATAAAAAGTTTTTCCCGTTTCAGAATCAACTGGCTAATTTTAACCATTCATTAATTCCGAACCAGAAACTTACGTTTCTGTTTTCGCGGTATTCGTCAAATCTTACTGCAAGCAGTCCGATTTTCCTCATTACTCGCGAATACTGTTTTTAGGTTGCTTTGACTTTCGTCACTGCTTTGTCCTCTCGAACTCATTTAAATGCGAATTACTTCGCTGTTCTCAACGAATCTTTCAAGGTCATTTCACTGTTCAGTTATCAAAGTTCTTTTTTTGTCGCTGTTCAGCAACTCTTATATCTTATCAGATGTTCAAGCGCTTGTCAACAACTTTTTCAACTTTTTCCAAAGTTATTTGTGTTATCGCTCTTCGCGACAGCTCAATCATATTATCATGACCATCATTGTTTGTCAACAACTTTTTTCATGTTTTTTGATTGATAGCGGAGAAGGAGGGATTTGAACCCTCGCGCCGCTGTTAACGACCTGCACCCTTTCCAGGGGTGTCCCTTCGGCCAGCTTGGGTACTTCTCCGAATCAAAAACCTCTATAGAAAAATAATGCCAACACCGCATCTTCCAAACTCAATTGTGATGTCAGTATTGGTTGAGCGGAGAGGGTGGGATTCGAACCCACGCGCCCTTGCGGACAAACGGTTTTCAAGACCGCCTCGTTATGACCACTTCGATATCTCTCCAATTTTCTGTGCGCTATTTGACCAGCGCAAGGATTATTATACATATAACCCCCTGCCTTGTCAACAAGTTTTTTTCTTTTTTTTACAATTTTTTCACTTGTTCATTTTGCAGGGTCATATATGTATTTATTTTCTTTACAAAAACACTCAAATTGCTAATCTATTCACGAAGAAAAGAATCTGCGATCACCAGATCTTCCGGTGTAGTAATCTTTATATTATTGTAACTTCCTTCATATAACTTAACCGGCGTCTGAAACATCGTCTCTACTACCATGGCATCATCCGTGATCTGTACTTCAGGCATATGCTGATACAGCTTTTCATAAGCATCACGAATCAATACATAATCAAACACCTGTGGTGTCTGTATCATCCAGGTATACTTTCTCTGTGGTGTTTCTGCCACAAATCCATCTGCGTCTACGATCTTAATGGTATCTTTGCTCGGCATACCGGCTGCACATGCGTGATACTGCTCCACGTTTTCTTTTGCTCTTAATAAAAGGGCGTCATCAATAAATGGACGTGCGCCGTCATGGATATAGACATAATCAGCCTTATTCAGTGCGCAGATTCCCCGATAGACAGAATCATAGCGCTCTTTTCCACCTGCAATGACATGCGTCACCTTCTGAAATCCGTATTTTTCCACAATCTCTTTCTGGCAATAGGATTCCTGGCCTGCACCTGTCACCAGCACGATTTCATCCACAAAACTGTCCTCAAATGCCCGGAGCGCATAATACAGCACCGGTTTTCCATTCAATATCAGGTATTGTTTCGGAACATCGCTTTTCATCCGGGAGCCTTTTCCTGCTGCCAGCACAATGGCTACATGCCGCTTCTTTTCACTCATATCAGCGTTCTCCCAGTTTCAGATTTGGAACCGCATTCAGATCCCATCCGTGACGGGTTCCTGCCAGATACTCATAATATGCTGCTGCACCAATCATGGCCGCATTGTCTGTACAGAAAATCGGTGACGGATGATAAAAAGCGATTCCTCGCTTTTCACACGCTGCTCTCATACCTTCCCGCAGTACACTATTAGAAGCCACACCGCCTGCAATCGCAAGTTTATCAATTTTAAATTCTTCTGCCGCATGCATAGCATGTGCGATCAGCACGTCTGTCACCGCTTTCTGGAAAGATGCAGCGATATCTGCCGGCACGATCTCAATATTTTTCATCTTACATCCGTTAATATAGTTCAATACTGCGGATTTTACGCCACTGAAACTAAAGTCATACGGATTATCGTTGACTTTTGCTTTCGGGAACGAAATGGACATAGGGTCTCCCTCCCGGGCTGCTTTTTCAATTTTCGGACCACCCGGATAACCAAGACCGATGGCGCGGGCTACTTTATCAAAAGCTTCTCCGGCCGCATCATCCCTGGTTCTTCCAAGAATCTCATATTTTCCGTAATCTGCCACTTTTACAAGGTGTGTATGACCGCCGGATACCACAAGGCATAAAAATGGCGGCTCAAGGTCTTTATTTTCAATATAATTGGCGCTGATATGTCCTTCAATATGATGCACTCCTACCAGTGGAATCTTTTTCGCATAACTGATGGCTTTGGCTGCTGCTACACCAACCAGCAGGGGACCTACTAATCCCGGACCGTAAGTCACACCGATGGCATCAATATCATCTAAGGTTACATACGCTTCATCCAAAGCTTCCTGAATAACCTGATTGATTTTCTCAATATGTTTTCTGGAAGCAATCTCAGGAACAACGCCTCCATATAATGTATGCAATGCAATCTGTGATGAAATCACATTGGACAATACCTCTCTGCCGTTTTTTACGACAGCAGCTGCTGTCTCATCACAGGAGCTTTCAATTGCAAGAATCAGTACATCTTTCTCTGCCATAATATTCTCCCATCTGCCGTATTCAATACGACATTTATCTATTTTCTAAGCTTAATGTAAATCAAACAAACATTTTCAATCTGTCTACACTACTTTCATTTGTTCTATCATTCATCTTCTTCAAATTCAAGTTCTACGCTGCGTCCGTCTTTTCCAAGAGAAGCTGCCGGAAAAATCTTGTGCACCTCATCCATATAACTCTCGGCTCTGGTCAGAGACGGACTGTAATGCGTCAGCCACATCTCTGTTACTTCCGCTCTCTTTGCAAGGTCTGCCGCCTCATAAAAAGTCATATGCTTGTACTGACGGGCTTTTGCTTCTTTCCCTTTTTCCGCATACATGCCCTCGCAGATAAACAGATCCGCATGTTTTGCACATTCTGCAATAATCGGAATTGGTCTGGTATCCGTGCAATAGGTCAGCTTAATTCCTTTTCGCTGCGGTCCAAGTACCATTTCAGGTGTCAGCACACGCTCTCCATCCTCAATGGTCTCTCCCTTCTGCAGACGACTCCAGAATTTCTGCGGGATTTCCTGTCCATGGGCACGCTCCACGTCAAATCTGCCCTGCCGTTTGATTTCCAGAGTATAGCCGTAGCAGGTTACATTGTGATTTACCCGAAAGGCATGGATACAATATCCATTCATCTCAAAATCCTGCTCTTTTTCTGTTATTTCATGATATTTAATCCGAAACGGCAGTTCCGGCGCAATGGTGCGCAGGGCATTTACCACACGCTCCAGTCCTTTCGGTCCGATCATGTGCACCGGTTTTGTGCGGTCTGCGTTTCCAAGAGTCAGCAAAAGTCCCGGAAGACCGCTGATATGATCTGCGTGATAGTGGGTAAAACAGATCACATCCAGATCATGCACGCTCCAGCCTTTTTCCCGGATGGCAACCTGTGTGCCCTCTCCGCAGTCAATAAGCAGATTGCTTCCGTTGTATCGCGTCATCAACGCAGTTAATTTTCGATACGGCAATGGCATCATCCCCCCCGTACCTAGTAAACATACATCTAACATTCAAATATTTCCGTCCTTTCCACGGTCTGAGGCGGAATCCGAAACTGTGACATCCACTGCTCCAGACAGGATTCACAGATATCCGCGGTCTGACTGGTTCCATCTTTTTCCGAAAAATAGCCCCAGGTCTTTTCAAAACGAAAAAAGTCTTCCCGGTCAGCTCCACAGCTCTCCGAAATCATTTTTCCACAGCAATTACAATATAATACGCCTGCTTTTCTCACTCGTTTATCCTCCGTGTCAGATCACAGCTCATCACAATGGCATGCTCTGTCGGCTTGCGGTAAAAATTCTTTCTGATGCCGCAGGATACAAAGCCATGCTTCTCATACAATTTCTGGGCAGGCAGATTGCTCTCCCGCACTTCCAGATAAATGGTCTGGGCACCACGTTTCCATGCCTCTGCAAACACTTCTGTCAAAATTACATCGGCAATGCCCTGCTTTCTGTGATCCGGACGCACAGCTACATTTGTGATCTCGCCCTCATCTGCAGACAGATAGATTCCGCAGTATCCTATTGGGTTATTCCCCATACCGATGGCTGTCATCATAAGCGCTTCCGGCTGCTTTAGCGCATCCAGAAATGCCTGCTCACTCCATGGTTCCGAAAAACACGCCGCTTCCAGCGCAGCTATTGCAGGAACATCTTCCGGCCGCATTTTTCGAACACTTAATTCCACGTTATTTTCCGGCATTCTGTTTCTCCAGCATTTCCTGACGCTCACGTTCAGCCTGTGACAGACGCAGATAGTCTGGACAATGCTCCGCTGCTGTCTCTAATTTTCCTTCTTTTGCGTACTGAAGGCCAAGCCATGCTGCAGCTCCTGCACGCTGTTTGTTCATATGCGCCGGCGCATAGTCGTGTGCAACCGTACAATTTTCTTCAATATAATCACGAAATACTGCCACATCGTCTCCAAGGAATGTTACCGGTCTGCCAATTTCATTGATCTGTGCAATAATTTCATTGATTCCAACTGCGCACTGCTGCTGTAAAATTTCCAGCGCACCATTTTTAAATTCATAAATACCGGTATAGGTCTGCTGCCGTCTCGCATCCATCAACGGGCAAATTAGGGACTGGTGTCCCCACAGATTGCAGGCTAAGGCATCTACGGTCGGGATGTGGATCAGTGGTTTATCCAGAGCCAGTCCGAGTCCTTTTGCAGTAGCGGAACCGATACGAAGTCCGGTAAAAGAGCCTGGTCCTGCTGCAACTGCAATGGCATCAATGCTGTTCAGATCCAGCTCGATCATTTTTGCTACTTCATCCAGCATCGGAAGCAGTGTCTGTGAATGTGTCTTTTTATAATTTACGGTATATTCGCCCAGCATCTTGTTATCTTCCACGATGGCTACGCTGGCCACAAGCCCTGAACTGTCTAAGGCTAAAATTTTCATGCGCGATGCACCTCCCTGATGGTTATTGTACGATAATCAAATCCTTTTTCCAGATCTTTTTCAATCTGAACTTCCTGATACGTCTCCGGCAGGATCTCCTCGATCAGATTCGCCCATTCGATCATGGTCACACCATTTCCGTAAAAATAGTCCTCGTAACCAATTTCATCCATTTCTTCGATATCGCCGATGCGGTATACATCAAAATGATAAAATGGCAGTCTGCCTTCCTCGTATACCTGGACAATGGTAAATGTCGGGCTGCTGATCGGCTCGGTAATTCCAAGTCCGTCTGCAAATCCCTGGGTAAATACAGTTTTTCCGACTCCAAGGTCACCGATAAGTGTCAGCACATCTCCCGGATTTGCTTCGCTTCCCAATTTTTTCCCTAATGCATAGGTTTCTTCTGCTGAAAATGTCTCTATCTTCATATCCATATTCATGTTTCCTCAATTTTTCTGAATCTTCATCGTCAGCGCAATCCGTTTTTTCGCCACATCCACACTGAGTACCTGCACGTCCACGATATCTCCGACGGATACCGCCTCTAGCGGATGCTTGATAAAACGGTCGCAGATCTGCGAAATGTGTACCAGTCCATCCTGATGCACACCAATATCCACAAAAGCACCGAAATCAATGACATTTCGAACGGTACCTTTCAGGATCATGCCTGGTTTTAAATCATTCATCTCGAGTACATCGGTGCGAAGGATCGGCTTTGGCATGTCTTCACGGGGATCTCTGCCCGGTTTTTCCAGCTCGCTCACAATGTCACGCAGTGTCAGTTCTCCGGTTCCAAGTTCTTCTGCCAGTTTCTTATAATCACTAATTTTCTTATGCAGTCCCGGAATTGCACCTTTTTTCAATTCGTCCTCAAAATAGCCCAGACGTTTTAATAAGGCTTCTGCAACTCCATAGCTCTCCGGATGTACACTGGTGGCATCCAGTGGCTGTGTACCATCGCTGATGCGCAGGAAACCGGCACACTGTTCAAATGCTTTCGGGCCGAGTTTTGCCACTTTTAATAACGCTTTTCGATTCTTAAATATACCATTTTCTTCCCGATATGCAACGATATTTTTTGCAATGGTCTTGTTAATGCCGGACACATGCTCCAAAAGTGGTACGGAAGCGGTGTTCAGATCCACACCTACTTTATTTACGCAGTCCTCTACGACACCTTCCAGCGCTTCTCCCAGACGCTTCTGGTTCATGTCGTGCTGATACTGACCGACACCGATGGATTTCGGATCGATCTTTACCAGTTCGGCCAGTGGATCCTGCAGACGTCTTGCAATGGATGCCGCACTTCGTTGTCCCACGTCAAAATTCGGGAATTCTTCTGTCGCCAGTTTGCTTGCAGAATATACACTTGCACCGGCTTCGTTAACGATCACATACTGTACCGGAACCGGAAGTTCTTTCAGCAGTTCCACGATCACCTGCTCCGACTCCCGGGAAGCGGTTCCATTTCCAACAGAAATCAGTGTAATATGGTATTTTGCGATCAGTTTCTTTAAAACAGCTTTGGCTTCTGCCACTTTATTCTGTGGTGCAGTAGGGAAAATCACTACCGTATCCAGTACTTTTCCGGTGGCATCTACCACGGCCAGTTTACATCCGGTACGGAACGCCGGATCCCAGCCAAGTACCACCTGTCCGCGAATTGGCGGCTGCATCAGAAGCTGCTCCAGATTTTTTCCAAAGACGCGGATTGCGCCTTCCTGTGCTTCCTCTGTCAGACTGTTTCGAATCTCACGTTCGATCGCCGGTGCGATCAGTCGCTGATAACTGTCTGCTACCGCTTCTTTTAAATACGGCGTTGTGTATGGATTATCTCTGCGGATCGTCTTTTTCTCCAAGTAGCGGATAATTTCTTCCTCCGGGGCTTCCAGCTTCACCGTCAGAATTTTTTCCTTTTCTCCACGATTTAACGCCAGAATCCGGTGTCCTGCCAGTTTTGCCACAGGCTCTTCAAAATTATAATACATTTCATACACCGATTCCGCTTTTTTATCTTTTGCAACGGAAGTCAGTGTACCTTTTTTCATCGTCTTTTCTCTGATATACGTTCTGTAATCTGCCTCATCCGCAATGGCTTCTGCCACGATATCCATGGCTCCCTGTAAGGCTTCCTCAACGGACGTGACGCCTTTTTCTGCAGAAATATAAGCTGCTGCTTCTTCCTCGGCAGAATGATCTAACTGCTGCAAAGACAACAGATTTGCCAGCGGTTCCAGTCCTTTTTCCTTCGCAATTGTCGCACGGGTACGGCGTTTCGGCCGGTATGGACGGTACAGATCGTCCACGGCCACCAGAGTATCTGCTGCCAGGATCTGTGTTTTCAGATCCTCCGTCAGTTTTCCCTGCTCCTCAATGGAAGAGAGCACCTGTTCCTTTTTTTCTTCCAAATTACGCAGATAATTCAAACGCTCATACAAATTTCTGAGCACTTCGTCGTTCAATGCGCCGGTGGCTTCTTTACGATAACGGGAAATAAACGGGATTGTATTTCCCTCATCGATCAGTTTGACCGCTGCCTGTGCCTGTCCCGGTCGGATCTGTAATTCCTCCGCAAGTTTTTTTATGATATCCATGTATTCGCTGGTCCTTTCTATTTCGTTACAGTTCACATGCACCATTCGCAAAAGAGCTCCCTTGCGAGCGATACTTCTTGAACATTGTTCAAGAAGGCTAAAACTACTATTTTTGCTCATAAAAAGGCGCTCCCTTCATCACTATGCATCCAGGTAATTCCTCATGCAAGCATGATCATTACCAACTGAGCATTTACGCGAAGGCTACTTCTTGAATTTATTTCAAGAAGATGTCCCGTATGTGATGAGTGAACTGTAACACTCTATTTTCTATCGTATCATATCACATATTCTTCCGGTTGTCATTTTCTGATGCACATGTTAGAATCATGTCTTAAAGGAGGCAAATGATAATATGTACGAACAAAATGAAAATCCTTGGAACGATTCTCAGAATCAGCAGCATCAACAGGATCCGTTCTACCGCAATCCCGCTCCGGGAAATGCATCCAACGGTCTGGCTGTAGCTGCCCTGATCTGTTCCATTCTCAGTATTGTATCTGTTTGTTGTCTGTATGGCGCGTTTATTTTGGGCGGTCTGGCAATTATTTTTGCCCTGCTCTCCAGAGGCGCACGGAAAAAGGCAACCGGAGCTGCGCACACCGCCCTGCTCCTTGGCACCGCCGGTGTATTGATCAGTGTCGTCATTACCATCGGCAGTTTTATCACTGTCAGCCGTCAGTACGGCGGATTTGACAAGTTTCTGGAACGCTATACCTACACCTTAGAACACAATTTCGGCATAGACGTGAATCCGGACAGTGATGGTTCCGGCACAGACGGCGGTTCCGGAAGTGATTCTATCCTGGATGGCAACGGTTCCGGAGAATATTTATAAAAATGGTTCGATTCCAGTTTTTATATAAAACAGATTTTTAACTATAAAATGAATGATTACGATAACAAGTGAAGCATATACCCACGCATGGCGGTATTTCATCCCTATCGAGATCCGATGGCTGCTGACTTTCTCTATGGTCTGGCTGATCATAAACCAGGCATATACCACAGCAGCATACATAATCATCGGGAAATCCACTGCGCAGACGAGGAATCTTCCGGATAACAATGCTTTCAGGCTTCTGGTTCCGCCACATCCCGGGCAAAAATAGCCGGTCAGCGTATGAAATACGCAGGGAGGCATCCGAACCGCCGAAAACAGATTCGGGAAAAGAAAGCGTTTACAAAGTACCAGCACACTGAGGATGATCAAGATCACCCAGCCGCAGCGGTATAATCCGTTTTCCAACGAAACCCTCGATTCTTTCATCTTTGCTTCCTCCTTGTTCTCACACTATTTTAACAGATTGGAGCATGATATCAATATGAAATCTTTTGCAGATTTAAAAGCAAATGCCAGAGATGCTTTGCTTGGACGTTACAGTGTGCTCATCGGTGCCGGAATTCTCGTCTGGCTCATCTCCACACTGATCGAACTCCCATTTTCCCGCATGTTACAACAGGGTATCTACTATATCCGCATGATCCGTATCATCTGGGCTTACACCGGTATGCTTTTTGTCAGCCTGATTGGATCCCTGTTCAGCATCGGCATTCTCTTTATGCATATGCAGGCAGCCAAAGGCATCCGCCCGCAGTTTTCGGATCTGCTGTATCCGTTCCGCAACCGTCCGGACAAATTCATCGGATGTGAGTTCACCCTCATTCTGATTTCCTTTGTCTGCACACTGCCTGGAGCAATCGTCACTGTAATTGCCGCATTTCAGGACGGCACGATCACAGATCTTCAGATCAACACACTGCTGATCCTTGGAATTATTCTGATTGTCATCGGTTTTATTGTTCAGATCATACTTGGCTTTGCATTTTCCCAGGCGGTTTACCTGCTCATCGATCATCCGGATTACCGGATAACAGAAGCACTCCGCCTGAGTCTTGATTTAATGAAAGGACGGAAAATGCGTTATTTTCTGCTGCAGCTGTCCTTTATCGGATGGGGATTGCTTGGCTGTCTGACACTGGGCATTGGATTTTTGTGGATCACCCCTTATATGACTCAGACAAATACACAGTTTTACCTGAACTTAAAGGAAAACTAAAACATAATCCACACTAACTTTTTCCATTCATTCAAAAACGCAAAAGAAGCGTAATTGTATCAAAAATATACGTTAAAAGAAGCAGGATTACTTCAATACTGAAATAATCCTGCTTCTTTTTTTATTTCATTTGATTTCTTTCAGATTAATTCGACAGAAATCTTTCTGTATTCCAATCGCAAACCTTTCGATTAGTCCTCGATGAATTTATCATGTGCTGCGCGCATTGCTTTATCTACATCTTTCTCGTCTACCAAAACAGTCACACGAATCTCAGATGTTCCAATCATACGGATATTTACACCAATGTTGTAAAGTGCCTCAAACATACCTGCTGCAACGCCCGGATGTGTCTGCATTCCTGCACCAACGATGGATAACTTTGCAACGGTTGGGTCTGCCTCGATTTTCTGGGCTTTGATACGTGCCTGATTTTCTTCCAGAACTTTTACTGCCTCATCCATCTGATCACGGGATACAGTAAAGGAAATGTCCTTTGTGCCGTCACGTCCGATGGACTGTAAAATAATATCAACGTTGATGTTCTTCTTTGCCAGAAGATCAAAAATCTTAAATGCCATTCCCGGCTCATCTTTAATACCAATTACTGCGATTCTCGCTGCGTTTTTATCTACTGCTACGCCACTAACAAGCATGCCTTCCATTTCTGTTTCCTCCTTAACAATTGTTCCTTCTGCTCTGTTTAAACTTGAACGTACGACTAACTGCACACCATATTTTTTTGCAAGCTCAACAGAACGGTTATGAAGAACTTTTGCTCCAAGTGTTGCCAGTTCAAGCATTTCATCGTATGTGATTTCTTTCAGTTTTTTTGCGTTTGGAACCACACGCGGATCTGCGGTGTATACACCTTCTACGTCTGTGTAGATCTCGCAGGCATCTGCATGCAGTGCTGCTGCCAGTGCAACAGCGGTGGTATCAGAACCTCCACGTCCCAGAGTTGTGATATCATCGTATTTGTTAACGCCCTGGAAACCAGTGATGATAACGATCTTACGCTGTTCCAGCTCATTGAAAATACGCTCGGTATCAATACGTTTGAATTTTGCATTGCTATATGCAGAAGTTGTATGCATAATTACCTGAAATGCATTCAGGGATACAGCAGAAACGCCAAGTGCCTGCATTGCCATGGACATCAGTGCAACAGAAGTCTGCTCACCGGTTGCCAGAAGCATATCCATCTCTCTTTTGGAAGCTTTCGGATTAATGTCATGTGCCATCTCGATCAGATGATCTGTTGTCTTTCCCATTGCGGACAGAACAACGACCACGTCATTTCCTGCTTCATAATCTTCGATACATCTTTTTGCTACATTAAAAATTCTCTCTTTATCAGCCACAGAACTGCCGCCGAATTTTTTTACAATTAGCATGTCTTCCTCCCAAATAAGTAATCTATGATTTCATGGCCACACGCCACGTAGTTTCCACTCGACTCGCCCTCAGCTTCATTGTACTTCCAGTCATGCTGCTGAAGATCTGTGCTGTCATATAACAGATATGGCACACTGTCGGATGAATGTGTCCGCATGCAGATTGGCGTCGGGTGATCCGGGAGCACCAGCATACGGAAATCCTCTCCCGCTGCTTCCAATCCTTCCTTCACCGGCTTAATAATTCTGAAATCCAGATACTCAATCGCTTTTACCTTACGCTCAACACTGCCCTGATGACCCATCTCATCCGGAGCCTCAACGTGGATATATGCAAAATCATACCCTTCTTTGGTCAATACGTCAATTGCTGCCTGTGCTTTTCCTTCATAATTTGTATTCAATCCGCCATTTGCGCCCTCTACTTCAATTACTTTCATGGATGCGCCCACTGCAATTCCTTTTAACAGATCCACTGCTGAGATCATCGCACCTTTCAGATGTGTTTTCTCTTCAAAGGAAGAAAGTGCCGGTTTTGTACCTGCGCCCCAGAACCAGCAGGAGTTTGCCGGATTGAGTCCTTTTTTCTTACGTTCTACATTGATCGGATGGTTTACCAGAATGTCATAGCTCTTCTTCATCATTTCACGAAGCACGGCATCCTCCGGAAGATACTGACCGATGGTCTGACCAAGCACATCATGGGGCTGTGTCAACTCTACCACTTCTCCGCAATCCCAGATCAGCAGATGACGGTAGCTGGTTCCCACATAAAACTTATAAGTCTCAGTCTCCAGTCCTTCTCTGACTGCATCCAGTAAAACAGCCGCATCCGCAGTACTGATCTCACCGGAACTGTGATCAATGATCGTACGGTCCTCATAATTCTCTTCCTCTTCAGACAGAGTAACCAGATTGCAGCGAAGTGCAATATCCGTATCCTTCATGTCCACACCAATGCTGAGTGCCTCCAACGGAGAACGACCGGAATAATAAATTCTCGGGTTGTATCCCAGTACAGAAAGGTTTGCGGTATCACTGCCCGGTTTCATTCCATCCGGGATCGTGTGTACCATTCCAATCTCTGATACTGCTGCCAACTGATCCATTGTCGGCGTCTCCGCATAGGCAAGCGGGGTCTGATCACCAAGTTCTGCGATCGGACGGTCTGCCATTCCATCTCCTAAAACCACCACGTATTTCATCACTTTTACCTCTGTTTATTTTTATTTTTTCTCTCACAAACAATTTTTCACATTCTGTAGCGAATGCTTCTTATTTTACGCGAATGCACTGAAGCACATCACCAAGTTCTGCCTTTGCTTTATCATATGCAAAGCCATCCATTTCTGCTGTAACAAACGCGTTCTCGCCTGTCACACCATCTGCCTGTACATAGGAAACGCTTCCAAAAGCTTTCTCAATCGCAGCTTTGTCTGCTGTTGTACGGACAAAATATTTATTTTTGAGCTGTCTGTAATCGGCAAGCTCCAGTTTTTCCTTGCGCCATTCCACCGGGATATTTTCATCCAGGTGTTTTGCGATCTCAACGATATCTGCAACAACTGCACTTGCGGTCGGAAGTTTTCCGGCTCCACTGCCGTAGAACATTGCATCGCCAAGTACATTTCCATGTACAAATACTGCATTGAATACGCCATTTACATTGTACAATGGATGTGTCGGCTCCAGCATAAACGGTGCTACCAGAGCACAATAGCTGTCGCCAGTCTGATAGCTGGATGCAAGAAGTTTGATGCTTCTTCCAAGTGCTTTTGCATATTTGATATCGGTTGCTGTGATCTTTGTGATTCCCTCGGTATGGATATCCTGGAAATCAACCTGCTGTCCGCATACGAGAGATGTCAGGATGGCAATTTTTCTGCAGGCATCATGTCCCTCGATATCAGCGGTCGGATCTGCCTCTGCGTATCCTTTCTGCTGTGCATCTTTTAATACATCTTCAAATTCGGAACCTTCTTCAGACATTTTTGTCATCATGTAGTTTGTGGTTCCGTTTAAAATACCGGATACTTCCTCGATCACATCTGCAGTCAGGCAGGAATTTAACGGACGGATGATCGGGATTCCGCCGCCTACGCTTGCCTCAAACATGCAGTTCACGTTTTTCTCTTTTGCAATACGGATCAGCTCTGCGCCTTTTTCCGCGATCAGTGCTTTGTTGGAAGTAGCAAAATGCTTACCGCTATCCAGCGCCTGTTTTGCAAATGTATAAGCCGGCTCTACGCCACCCATGGCCTCAACCACGATTGCTACCTCCGGGTCGTTCTGGATGACTGCATAATCATGAACGATCTTGTCCTCCATCGGATCTCCCGGGAAATCCCGCAGATCCAGGATATATTTGATAGAGATCTCGTCTCCCACACGTTTTGTGATGCTTTCTTTGTTCACTTTTAACACTTCGGCCACACCGGAACCAATGGTACCATAACCTAATACTGCAATCTGAATCATCGTTTATTACTCCCTTGCTAATATTTTCAAATAATGAATGCCCTGCTGCTCTTCGATCGTCTCCACCATCTGTGAAATATCTCCGGTCTCGTTCAGCACATCCACACTCAATGTCAGTGATGCAATGCCGTTAACCGGAATACTCTGATGAATCGTCAGGATATTTGCATGATAATCTGCCACGATCCGCAAAACAACGGATAACAGTCCAGGCTCATCATCCAGCTGAACCACCATCGTGATCGTCTTTCCTTTTGCATTATCATGGAATGGAAAAATATCATCTTTATATTTATAAAAAGAGCTTCGGCTGATGCCGACCTGCTCTGCTGCCTCCTGCACAGAAGCGGCTTTTCCCGAATCCAGCAGCCTTTTTGCTTCTACTACCTTCAGTAAAACTTCCGGTACTGCTTTTTGTTTCAGAACAAAATACTTCGTTTTTTCTGCCATTGTTCTCCCCCCTCTGTGTATTTCTGAGAAACACATCTGTTTTCACAGTACAGATATAGTATCATAATCAAATCTTTGATGCAACCCCGTTTTTGTGTTTTTCCAGATACCAAAAAACCGGGGATTCTTAAAATCCCCGGCCGCCACCGCCAAAAGAACGCCCACCTGCGCCCTGATGAACAGAACTGGTTCCACCGCCTCCTTTTGATGGCGGATCATTTTTCGGAATCTTTCTGCGCGTAACAAACTGACGTACAAAATGATCTTCGTTTCTGTGAAGATCCACTGTTCCATGCTCTCTGGCATTATAGTGATATCTGCCAAATTTTAATCTGTATTTTCCTGTAATAAACAGACAGAATACCAGGCAGGCTGCTGAGCCAACCAGTGCTGCAACCAGAAGTTCCCCCCTGCTCAGATGCCGTTCGCTGCCATTCTCGCCATTTCGGTAATAAATACCGTTATCTTCATCATAAATTGCAAGATTATCCGGTTTTCCATCCTGATAGTAAGTGACCGTATCTTCCAGCATTGCGATCATCGCCTGCTTGTAATCTCCGCTTCCCGCATACTCCGTCGCGTGATCCAGCATTTTATTCAGACGGGTATCCACAATATATTCGTATGTCTCACCGGCTGTCGCAATATAGAACACCCGCGCATTCATATCAAGTACAAATGCAATGCCGTCATCGCACTCTGTGTATTCATTAAATTTCTCTTCTGCATAATCCTGTGTGGACACTACGGATGTATCATTCACGGTCAGAAGCATCAGATCCCATCCGGTCTCATTTTCTGCTTCATCCACGGCTTCTGTCAGTTCTGTTATCTCCTCATCAGAAAACAGTCCGGCATCGTCATACACCTGCCGTCCCATCGCATAGACGGACAGACTGACAGACAGGCTCATTGCAATGCAGAGGAACACTCCCACAAGACAGAGCATTCTTTTTGTTTTTCGCTGTATTATCCTCATTTTGCTCTCCCTAAAATACTAAATATCCCAGTAACAGCATGATCGCAAAGGCGATACCGCCGATCAGGATTCCACACAGGGAAATTTTTTTCCGGTCAATCGGAAGCTCACCAAAAGTTTTTCCATTCTGTCCATTCATGGAATAGTAATACATTTTTCCGTTTTGTCCTTTATATGTCACAGTCCATACCGGAAGCAGCGTATACTTCCAGCTTTCCTGTACCGGTCTGATATGATCAGATATGATATGTACTCCGGTGTAACCCTGAATGGTGTCTTCCAGCAGATCCCTGGTATAATTCTCCACCTCACCGCGCACTTCCGGCTCCAACTCGGTTCTCTCAATATCACGTTTTTCTGCATAAAAACCAGACAGATATCCCATATGGAAAGGTTCTGCTTTGGAAAAATCATAAGGTAGCACCCCTTCCGCCAGCAGGCGGTCTGATTTTTTCAACGCATGCTTTGTAATTTCACGCAGAGAAACCTCCCCCTGCCGCTCCATACGGTAAATGCGTGTCTCAGTAATTTCCTCGTCTCCGGCCATGAACACACGAATCTTGCTTCCTTCTGCTGTCACGGCACCATCCACCTCGGCATCACACACCCAGTATGGATAATAAATTCCCGTCAGTTTTTCAATCTGATTCTTCTGAAAAAATGCATTTGGCACAAATTTCTTCTTATGCACAAAGTCCAGGAAATGCTGTTCTGCCTGTTTGCGGTCAATCTCAAAGGGAATGATCTGATCCGGATGAAAATCTCCGGTCAGCTGTTCTGAGAGAAGCACAGGATTATGACAATAATAGCAGAACGTCGCTGCTGTCGTCTGATCTGTCACGATCTGCGCACCGCAGCTCGGACAGATATACACAACTGCCGAATCCTCCTGTTCTTCTGCTTCGAAATTATCAGAGTCAGTTCCCGCAAAGGATTCTGCAGCTGTTTTTGATCCGGCAGTCTCCGCTGAATCTGAAGTTCCCTGTGTCCCGGTATCTTCGGCCACAATCTCATTCAATTCGAAATCAGAGCCGCAATATTCACATTTATATTTCTGACTTTTCGGGTCAAAAATCAACTCGCCGCCACAATTGGGGCATTTTATACTGATGGTTGACATATATTTCCTCTTACGCTTTCGGTTTGCCACACTCAGAGCAGAATTTTCCGGTATTTACTGCTCCACAGCTACATGTCCACGGTGCTTCCGGTGCAGGCTTTCCACACTCTGTACAGAATTTACCACTGTTTACTGCGCCACAACTGCAGGTCCATGTGGTCGGCATCGGTTTGCCGCATTCGGAACAGAATTTGCCGG
Organism: Lachnospiraceae bacterium; assembly: GCA_963617435.1. Taxonomy (GTDB): domain Bacteria; phylum Bacillota; class Clostridia; order Lachnospirales; family Lachnospiraceae; genus Eubacterium_I. The sequence goes on along the minus strand of CAVEOS010000014.1, from coordinate 31,632 downwards.
TATTCGTTGCTCCACAGCTGCAGGTCCAGCCATTAGAAGCTCCTTTCTGCTGTGCTGCCTGTGCCTGCTGACGGTTCATCTCCATCTGACGGATATTCGCCTCAGATGCAGTGCCCATGACACCCGCTCCTACCTGCATTCCCATACCCATGCCCATAAAACCGGATACGGAACCTGCTGCATTAGAACCTGCTGCTTCCATTCCGCGCGCTACAGAACCCTGTACATATCCCTCGCGGATGGTCGGATCAGAGAGCATGGCGCCCTGATTTCGCATATTGATCAGTTTTGTGGATGCATCATCATAGGAAATGCTCGCAATACCAACCGATGCAATCTCCACACCACGGCTCTGCTTCCAGTCCTCATCTAGAATATCGGACATATATTTGCCAAGTTCCCGTCCTTTAGATGTCACAAACGAAATTCTTGTGCCATCTGCAGACATCCGGTTGATGGCTGACTGCAGTGCCTCTAAAAATTCATCCAGAAACTGCTCGTTTACATCTGATACTTCCACCTGTGCCATATTCCGCGGAATTACTTCCGCATAAAATTTAAGCGGATCACTGATGCGGATGGAATAGGTTCCATGTGTCCGTAAAAACAGCTCTGCATTGTAAAAGTTATCAAAATAATTGATTGGATTTCTCGTACCAAATTTGATGCCTTTAATCTCCTGCAGGTTCAGATAAAATACTTTCTGCTCTGTCGGGGACTGTCCGCCATATTTGATACGCTCAAATGTAGCCTCCATAGCATTGGAAAAATCTCCGTTAAACAGCGAAGGCTCCATGTTATTTTTCACTTCAAAATATCCCGGCTCCGCCGTATAATCAATGATCTTGCCGCCATCGGTCAGGATCATAAACTGGTTATCATAGACATGAATGACAGAACCATCAGAAATCACATTTCTGCTGCCTTTCCGGTTCTGGGATTTTTTATTCATCAAAACTCCCGGTGTCATCAGTGTCTGCGCGCCCATATCTGCCGGCTCAATTACTTCTAACCACTGATCTGCCAGACCTGAACTGATACTTTTTACTGCTGCTCGAATGATTCCCATGGTAATTTCTCCTTTTTTGCTGTCATATACCCTCGAAAATCCTGTCTTCTGATTTCAAGAATACATTTTTATGCTTCCTGGTCGTTTTTGGACAATGTGATCCATTTCAGATATGCATTGATAAACAGATCAATATTTCCATCCATGACACTGTCCACATTTCCGGTTTCTGCATTGGTACGATGATCTTTTACCATCGTATACGGCTGCATAACATAGGAACGGATCTGATTTCCCCAGCCGATCTCTGTCACATCACCACGAATGTCTGCCGCTTTTTCTGCATTTTCCTGCTGTTTTAACAAATACAGTTTTGCTTTCAGCATCTGCATAGCCTTATCTTTATTCATATGCTGAGACCGCTCATTCTGGCACTGTACCACGATACCGGTCGGTAAATGCGTGATACGGATGGCAGAAGATGTCTTGTTGATATGCTGGCCACCGGCTCCGCTGGACCGGTAGGTATCGATACGCAGATCATCGTCGTTGATCTCTACTTCCACGTCTTCTTCGATATCCGGCATAACATCACAGGACACAAAAGAAGTCTGACGTTTTCCTGCCGCATTGAACGGGGAAATACGAACCAGTCTGTGGACACCTTTTTCTGATTTCAGATAACCATAAGCATTTTCGCCATGGACCTGGAATGTCACAGATTTAATACCTGCTTCCTCACCATCCAGATAATCCAGTACTTCCACCTCAAATCCTTTGGAAGAAGCCCATCTGGTATACATACGATACAGCATGCTTGCCCAGTCACAGGATTCTGTACCGCCTGCTCCTGCATGCAGCGTTACGATCGCATCGTCTCTGTCATACTCGCCGGAAAGCAATGTCTTCATACGAATATTTTCAAAACTTGTTTCAAATTCATCCAGCAATTCCTGAATCTCCGGAATGACTTCCGGATCATTTTCTTCATATCCCATCTCGATCATGAGTTCCATGTCTTCCATCTGGGAAGTCAGCTGACGATAAATCTCCACATCATCTTTTTTGCTTTTGAGCTCTTTCATAAGCTCCTGGGAACGCTCCGGATCATTCCAGAAATCCGGTTCCTCCATCTTCCGCTCTAACTCCTGAATCCTCTGCTCTTTGTTAGCGAGGTCAAAGTGAATCCCTTACTTCCTGGAGCGGGTGTTTGTATGCGTTCAATGTTGTTTTGAACTGGTCTAATTCAACCACCGAAATCACCTCTTTCTCTTATTTCAGGATATTTCATCCTGTTTATAAATCAGCAGAAGCGAAACCGTTTCCCGCTTCACTTCTGCTTAATTTTAACCTGTTTATTCTCATACAGTATGTCCTTTTGCTTTGATCACTTCAATGACCTGATCGACATATTTCTCACAAAGACTTTCTGTCTCTGCTTCTACCATGACACGGATCACCGGCTCTGTTCCACTTTCACGAACAAGAATACGTCCGGTATCACCCAATGCTTCCACAACCTTTGCTACTGCCTGCTGTACATCAGCATCATTCTGTGCTTCCGGTTTACTCTTTACTCTTACATTTTTAAGTACCTGCGGATAAATGGTAACCGGCTCAGCCAGTTTGCTCAACGGCAGTTTCTTTGCTAGCATAACTTCCATCATCTTAATGGATGTTAAAATACCATCACCTGTGGTTGCATATTTGCTGAAGATAATGTGTCCGGACTGCTCGCCACCGATACGATGACCATTCTGAACCATGTTTTCATATACATATTTATCGCCGACTGCTGTTTTCTCATAATCAATACCTGCTTCATCAAAAGCTTTGTACAGACCAAAATTAGACATAATGGTCGTTACAACAGTATTGTTCATGAGTTTTCCTCTCTCTTTCATATATTTACCATAAATATATAAGATCAGATCTCCGTCGATGACATTTCCTTTTTCATCTACTGCGATACAACGGTCTGCATCTCCGTCATAAGCAAATCCAACATCCAGATTGTTGTCTTTTACAAATTTCTGAAGTACTTCAATATGTGTAGAACCTGCATGGTTATTGATGTTTGTTCCATCCGGTTCTGCATTGATGACGTATGTTTTTGCGCCAAGTGCATCAAATACGCTCTTTGCGATCATCCAGGAACTTCCGTTTGCACAGTCAAGTCCCACGCGTACATTTTTATAAGAAAAAGTAGCCAGTGAGATCAGATAACCAACATAACGATTTCTTCCTGCAGCATAATCTACGGTGCGTCCGATTTCCTCACGAACAGCAAACGGTACATCTGCCATCTCTTCTCCGAAGAGATTCAGTTTTCCATCAATGTAATCCTCGATGTAGGAAATGGTTTTCTCATCCATCTTCTCACCATTGCCATTGATCAGTTTGATACCGTTATCATAATACGGATTGTGGCTTGCAGAGATCATTATACCGCAGTCAAAATCTTCTGTTCTTGTCACATAAGATACGGACGGAGTGGTTGTTACATGAAGCAGGTATGCATCTGCACCTGAAGCGGTCAGACCTGCAACCAGAGAATACTCAAACATATAGCTGGAACGTCTTGTATCTTTTCCAATTACAACTTTACATTTTTTTCCTGTAATCTGATGATAATACCATCCGATAAAACGTCCTACTTTATAGGCATGCTCCACTGTTAAAGTTTTGTTGGCCTCACCACGGAAGCCGTCTGTTCCAAAATATCTTCCCATTTTGAATCCTTTCCATTTGTTACTAACTTTATGATTATATATTTATCTTTTCAAAATATATAAACCTTACAACTGATCTTTCAGCTGTTCCAAAATCTGATCCACACACTCTTCAATACTGTATTTTGTCGTATCGATCACTGCATCCGGATGCGTCGGTGCCTCATACGGACTGGTAACACCGGTAAAGTGATCCAGTTTTCCTTCGCGGGCCATCTTATAGAGACCTTTAACATCTCTGCGCTCACATTCCTCGATTGGAGTACTTACATACACTTCCATAAAAGCGTCTCCGATGATCTCACGGGCATTCTGACGATCCTGCGCAAACGGAGAAATAAAAGATGTCAGTACGATCAGTCCTGCATCATTCATCAATTTGGATACCTCAGCAATTCTTCGAATATTTTCAATTCGATCTGCCTCACGGAATCCAAGATTTTTGTTCAGTCCCATGCGGACATTGTCACCATCCAGCAGCATGGTATGTTTACCCATGGCCACCAGACGTTTCTCCAGTTCATTTGCCAGTGTCGATTTTCCGGAACCGGACAGACCGGTAAACCAGATCGTCTTTGCGTTCTGACCGAGCTGTTTCTCACGGAATTCCCGTGTGATATCCATATTATGCCAGGTCAGCTGATTTTCTCTGTTTAACGTATGCTCCACAACACCGCAGGCCGATGTCATATGAGACACGCGATCGATCAGAATTAATGAACCTAATGCATTGTTCTTTTCAAATTTATCGAAAACAAGTTTGGAAGCAGTTGAAATCTCGCAACGCGCGATCTCATTTTTGTAAATCGCATCCGCATATACTTCCTCACCGGAATTGACATCAATCTTGTACCTGATCTTCATGATCGTTGCCGGTACACTCTGTGTGCCGAGTTTCAGCAGGAAATTCTTTCCTGCCACCAGTTTTGTATCATCCATCCAGAGCAATGTCGCCGAAAACATGGAATTTACGTTAAGTGAAGTACCTTCCACCAGCACACAACCTCTGGAAATATCGATTTCTGTATCCAGCTGAATGGTCACCGCATGGCCTACGGAGCTGGTCTGCACTTCTTTATCACCTTCGTAAATCAGTTTTACAACGGCGGTTTCACCGCTCGGCAATACCTGAATCGTATCTCCCACTGACACGCTGCCGCTTTCGATCTGTCCCTGGAATCCACGGAATGTGTGATCCGGTCTGCAGACACGCTGTACCGGCATGGTAAATCCTGTCTCTGTCGGATTTTCCTTTACATCAATGGTCTCAAGATAATCTAACAGCGTCTTTCCTGTATACCACGGCATATGATCGGAGCGTTTTGTGATATTATCTCCTTCTGTAGCAGATACCGGAATCATCTGTGCGGTGCTGTACTCAAATTCTGCCAGCAGCACTTTGATATCCTTCTTGATCTTCTGGAATTTTTCCTGTTCAAAATCAATCAGATCCATCTTGTTGATGGCAAACACAAAATGTTTGATTCCCATCAGAGAGCAGATCCGGGTATGGCGTCTGGTCTGTGTCAGCACTCCCTGGCTCGCATCTACAAGAATAACAGCCAGATCTGCAAAAGATGCTCCAACTGCCATATTTCGTGTATATTCTTCGTGCCCCGGTGTATCAGCCACAATAAAAGAACGGCGCTCTGTTGTAAAATAGCGGTAAGCAACATCAATGGTAATTCCCTGCTCACGTTCCGCCATCAGGCCGTCCAGAAGTAAACTATAGTCAATTTCTCCGCCTCTGGAACCGACTTTGGAGTCCAGTTCCAGTGCACGTTTCTGGTCTGCAAATAACAATTTTGCATCGTAAAGCATATGTCCGATCAGTGTGGATTTTCCATCATCAACACTTCCACATGTAATAAATTTCAATAATGCGTTCATCTAGAAGTAGCCCTCCCTTTTCCGTTTTTCCATGCTGGCTGCACCACCGTCCTTGTCGATCACGCGGCTGGTACGTTCAGAAGATACCGCACTTAAGGTCTCCTGAATGATCGCATCCAGCGTATCTGCATCGGACTCTACGCCACCGGAAAGCGGATAACATCCAAGGGTACGAAAACGTACTTTTTTCATCATAGGCTTCTCACCCGGGAGCAGGCGCATACGATCATCATCCACCATGATCAGGTTGCCATCACGCTCTACCACCGGTCTGACTGCTGCAAAATACAGTGGAACAATGTCTATTTTTTCTCGCTTAATATACTGCCAGATGTCCTTTTCTGTCCAGTTTGAAATCGGGAAAACGCGGATGCTCTCACCCTTGTTGATCTCTGTATTGAACAGTTTCCACATCTCTGGGCGCTGGTTTTTCGGATCCCATGTATGCTCTGCATTACGGAAGGAAAAGATTCTCTCTTTTGCACGGCTCTTTTCCTCATCACGTCTTCCACCGCCAAACGCTGCCGTAAACCCATATTTATTCAGGGCTTGCTTCAACGCCTGTGTCTTCATGATATCAGTATAAGTAGCTCCGTGGTCGAAAGGATTGATTCCCTGGCGAACACCTTCTTCATTGATATACTCCAACATCTCAATGCTGTATTTCTCCGCTACTTTATCACGAAATTCAATCATTTCTTTGAATTTCCATGTTGTATTTACATGTAAAAATGGAAATGGCGGTTTCTCCGGATAAAACGCTTTTAACGCAAGATGCAGCATTACCGATGAATCTTTTCCAATAGAATATAGCATTACCGGTTTTTCACACTGTGCCGCTACTTCTCGCATAATGTATATTGCTTCCGCTTCCAGTTCATCCAAATGATCCATACTTTTGTCCTCTTTTCCTGTGTTATTCCCCCAAACCAGTTTCTATCACTGATACAATTCCTGCCAACGCTTCTTCTTCGTCTTCTCCCTCACATACAAATTCAACTTCATCATTGTATTTGATACTTGCCGCCAGCACGCTCAAAAGGCTTTTTACATTTGTCGTCATATTTCCTCTCTGAAATGAGATTTTAGACTTATATTTGATCGCCTCATCACATAATTTCCCTGCAGGACGCAGATGCAGTCCCGCAGGATTTTTAATTCTTACTTTCTGACAAACCATCTTGTATCCCCTCCAAATACATCTTAGGTATCTTGTATTACCTACTGTCCGGAACTTTCCGCTCCGTCTGTACTATCTGTATTTCCTGTATTATTTGATTTTTCCGTAACCATCACGGATGTATATGGTGTCTCACTTACCGTATAACTTCCGTCAATCGAAACCACCACCGACTGAGTCCCGGCTCCAAGAGATGATGCATCAATGGTTCCGGTAATATCATCCGGACTGATATCCGCAAAATCATCTTCAAATCCAAGTAAATTTACAGTCACTGTATCCGCATTAAAATCCAGCTGATAGTTGGATTGCAGATTTTTTACCGTAATATTTTTTACCGGTACCGCAAAGGCTTTCGCTGTTTTTCCCTCAATTACCAGCGTTACACTGATCTGTTTTATCTGATCAGACGCCAATGTCACTCCATCCGGCAGGAATTTTGACAGATCCACGCTGGCTGTCACATTTGAATAGGCCCCTGCAATATTCATCTGAGAACCGGTAATTTCCAGTTCACTGATACCGGCCAGTGCCTCACTGCTTCCCACCAGTTTTACACTGGAAGTACTGCATTCTGCTTCTTTAAAACGATATCCATCCGCCGGCGTTCCATTTGTCACGAACTTCAATGGAACCGACTTGCCCATGGTAACAGTCACATCAACTGCCACCGAAGTACGATTCAATGTCAGTCTGTCCTGTGAAATTTCATTTCCATCTTTATCCAGCAATACGATCTTGCTGTTTGTGGCAATGTTTTCCTCTGCTCCGCTGATATCCACTTTTGCTTTCACGACTGCAATCTGGCTCAGAATGGATTCCGGTCCGGTGATCGTTATCTTCTTCGGATCCGCCACAGCTGATTCTATATAACAGTAAGCCGCCGGTGTCCCTTCCGTCTCAATCTGTACAGTATAGCGTTCCGTCTGCAGGTTTTCCACACTAATCTTTAATGTCGCATCCCGTTTGTTGATCTCAATCTGTCCTGCATACCTTGATGCAGTTACACTGACAGGAACTAACGTCATCTCATCATTGATATTTTCCATATTGGCTACTGCCGTAAAATCTGACTCAGATAATTCTTCAATAATAGAACGTTTTCCGGTAACCGTAAAGGAAATCTTATCTGAATTATTCAGAATGTCATATGTCTTTCCCATATCGGTCAGATAATCACTGTTCTCAATCGTTACCGGAATCACAAATCCTTTTGTTTTTTCCGGATCCTCGATATTGACAACCACCAGCCAGATGACAATCGCAAAAACTGCCGCCAGTATTTTGAGGCCAAAATTATTTGTTATCCGCTTTGTTACTTTGCGCAGCATTCTTCAGCCTCCTTTTCAGTTTTTCAAAATAGGTCTCTGTCTCTCCGGACAGTTTTGCCGCAAATTTCAATTTGCTTCGAAGAAAATCTGCATCAATGTTGCGATACAGCGTACCTTCTACAGCCAGAGAAACTGCTCCTGTCTCCTCCGAAACCACGATCGTCATAGAGTCACTGACTTCACTGATTCCGACAGCAGCACGATGTCTTGTTCCAAGTTCTTTGCTCAGTTCCATATTATCCGACAATGGCAGATAACAGGTTGCCGATACAACTCGTTCACCACGCACAATGATCGCGCCATCATGCAGCGGTGTATTATGCTCAAAAATGTTGATCAGAAGCTGACTCGACACGAGAGAATCTAACATAATTCCCGTTCGGATATATTCGTTCAGCATCACATCACGCTCCACTACGATCAGGGCACCTGTTTTTACTTTACCCATCTCATAGCAGGCTTTTACGATCTCATTGATTGTTTTCTCGGAAAAACGGACAGCACTTGCCTTCTGAAAATCAAAACTGAAAAATGCCGTGAGGAAATTTTTTCTTCCCAGTCGTTCCAGAGCATTTCTAAGCTCCGGCTGAAAAATGATCACCAGAGCGATCGCCGCTATATTTACTACTTTTCCCGACAACCAGAGAATGGTATTCATCTGGAAAAGTGCAGCGATTAAAAGAAAGATCAATATCACAATGATACCTTTAAACAGCATCCATGCTCTTGTATTTTTCACCCATACCATAACCTGATATAACACAAAGGCAATAATGATAATTTCTACGATATCGGTTGGACCGACCTTTGGTTTGTCTATCCAGGATAGATATTTATCCATAAAAGCATATAATGCTGCTCCTATCTCCCGCATCTTTTCACTTCCTCTCTGATTTTTCTGTTTCTATTTTATTTATCATGCAGCTCCCGGATCACCTGTTCTTCCAGGTCATCTTCCGGATGACTGACATGAACTGAATTTACTTTCTTTCCACGCGTGGATTTTCTTTTCTTGGAACGTTTTGCATTGATGTGTTTTACCTGTTTGTCTTCCACGGAAACAAAAGCTTTCGGTACCGCTTTGACATAGTAATAATATTCATCATCTTCAAACTGTGTATGCTCCACCCTGCTGTAATCTACCGTCAGAGACATAAAATCAAGCACAAGTACGATCACCAGTGAGATCACACATCCCACGATCACTTTTACAATGCGTCCTGTCTCTCCGATATAGATTTCTCCGCTACAGATCACGCCCATCTGTACGGCCATCCCCAGCACAACAGCGATCGTCCGTGCATAATCCACACTTAATTTTCTCACACAATATACTACAACCGATGCTGCCGCAAATGCTGCCAGATAAAAATATATTTCTTTATCCGTAAAAATTTCTGTCACCGCAAGGGTTACCACACTCTTTTTCGTAATGGATTCCTTCGTTGAAAAAAGCGCTGCATTTTCGTTGATATTTTTCAGTAAAAAATAAACAAATTCTCCACATATAACCGCGATGGCCGTATAGATCCTGTTGAGCAAACCCGCACATACCGGCATAATGTATGGAATTCCAGCCACATTCAGTACCGGTGTCAGCACTGTATACACACCTTTTCTATTCGTAAAACGGAAATACAGGCAGAAAAGTACCACAAATACCAGTGCAACAATTCCACACAGCTCTAGCGACAATGCATAACAGTTCAGTAAGATCAGCAATGCGCCGAAAAACAGCATGACTCCGGACGGCAGAAATGAACAAAGCAGTGCACAAAGCAATGCGATAGGATATTCTTTCAGCACATCCATATATCCAATTTTATGATCGATCAGTGTAAATGCGAAAAAAGCCACCAGGAACCGGCAGACCGCCACGGCATAAATCTCATATTTTCCAATAAATCGATAGATATATTCCTTTATTTTCAACAGCTGAACCATATGTTACCTCCTGCTCCACGTTTCAGAATTTTATTCTTCCTGTGTATTTTCCTTCTCCTCAGCAGCATAAGACTTGTTCAGCCGATGAAGATAATGCAGGTACAAATCTCTTCTGTCCCGGCATTGCTTATGTCTGTGAACTGCAGCCAGCGCGCAGATCACCAGATAGCAGGCCAGAAAGATCAGATATATCACAACAATTTCTTTGATCAGTACCCCATAGTTTACATTGGCAAAGTATTGATTAAAATCATCCCATTTCGAACAGATCCACAACGTCAGGACAGCCAAAAAGCAGATCGTTCCAAGGACAAATCCTTTTACCATCTGCAGAATCACATAGTCGCTTCGACGATATGTGCTGATCTTCAGTTCTCTCTCTCCGGGTCCGTTTTCCAGCATGGCCATTCTGGTCATTTCACGGACTCTGTCCTGATTAATCATAGCTTCACCTTTTTTTGCTCATACTATATAAAGAGTATATCATGAACAAAAGCAGTTCATGATCGACATTCGCCACTCGCCAATCATGCCAGCATGTTGACTCATTTGCGCTCATTATTTCGTGATTTCATCACTCAATCACTTCGCCGTTCGCCAAAAGTGAGCAAGCTCCCTATGGCTCATTTGCGCTCATTATATCATAAATCGCTAACCAAGAAAAGTTTTTTATCCCCCGATTGCGATCACTGCCACATACACCTGACACCCACATGCACTCTGAAGGCATTCTGCAGCTGCATCCACGGTACTTCCCGTCGTATAGATATCATCAACAAGCAGGATACGCTCTCTGCTATTGATCTTTTTTCTCACTTCGAACGCATTTTTCAGATTCAGTTTTCGCTGCCGGTCATCCAGTTTCTTCTGCGGCTTTGTTCTGCGGATCCGGTACAAAAGTCTCGTATCCACAGGCAGCTTCAGCTCTTTTCCCATGGTCCGGGCAATCCATTCTGCCTGATTGTAACCACGCTTTCTTTTTCTGGATGCATGCAATGGGATCGGCACAATTCTTGTGATACCGCAGCGATAAATCCATGCGCCAAGCATTTTTGCCATTTCCTGTCCATAAGTTACCGCATATCCCCTCCTGTTTCCGTACTTCATCTGATAAAGCGACAGTTTCACCGGACCCCGGTAAGACAGCAGCGCCCGACTGCGGATAAATACATGCCGCCTGCGCCTGCAGTCCCTGCAATATTCCTCCTGTGCATGATCCAGCGGTTTTCCACACTTCATACAGTAATCTTTCTGAATAAACTGTATCTTTTTCCTGCACTCCGGGCAGATTCCCCCGGCACTGATTTTTTCACAGACCGGACATCTGGGCGGATACAGATAATCCATCCATTTTAAGATATTCAAATATTATAATTCCTCCAATCGGTCTCTCAGACCGCTGTAACGTTTCTGCTCGTTTACGTTTGCCTCCATGTTGTAAAATGCCTTCTCATCCCCTACCAGTGTCACGCATTTCCGGGCTCTGGTCACCGCTGTATACAAAAGATTCCGGTTCATCAGCATACGCGGCCCCGTCAGAAGCGGAATGATCACCGCCGGATACTCACTTCCCTGGGATTTATGTATGGTGATCGCATAAGCCAGCTCCAGCTGATCCAGTTCCTTAAACGGATATTCCACCATACGGCCTTCCTCATACTCTACCGTCAGTGTCTCGGAAAATCCATTGATCTCCCGGACAATTCCCATGTCTCCATTGAATACACCAAGCCCTTTTTCAATCGGAATATTGTATCTGCTGCGGATCTCCCACTCTGCCTGATAATTATTTTTGATCTGCATCACTTTGTCGCCCTCGCGGAATAACATCTGACCATGCTCCCGCTCCGCTTTCTTCGGATCCGGTGGATTCAGATATTGCTGCAGGATCGTATTCAACCGTTCCACGCCAAGCAGACCTTTCCGCATCGGCGTCAGCACCTGAATATCAGAAGGTGACGCATTCACATATTTCGGCAGTTTCTGCTGGATCAGCTGAATACAGATGCTGATGATCACATTCGCATCATACCGTTTCAGGAAAAAGAAATCCCGGCTTTTGTTGTCCAGCACTACTTCCTCCCCACGGTTGATCTTATGGGCATTTACGATAATGTCACTCTCGGATGCCTGTCGGAAAATACGGTTCAGACGTACCACATTGCACGCGTGGGAATCAATAATATCCTTCAGCACACATCCTGGCCCTACACTTGGCAGCTGGTTTACATCTCCCACCAGGATCAATCGTGTTCCCGCAACTACTGCTTTCAGTAGATTATGCATCAGGCTGATATCCACCATGGACATCTCATCTATAATAATGACATCTGTTTCCAGCGGATTCTGCTCATTCCGCTCAAATCCGGCCCGTTCTTCCATACCACCAGACAGTTCCAGCATACGATGAATCGTTTTTGCCTCATACCCGGTGGTCTCACTCATACGTTTTGCCGCACGTCCCGTAGGCGCTGCCAGACAGATATCCATACCCTCTGACTCAAAATACTGAATGATCGTATTGATGGTCGTCGTCTTTCCGGTACCCGGTCCTCCGGTGATAACCAGCAGTCCGCTGCGCACCGCTTCTTTTACGGCGATCCTCTGCATTTCATCCAGCTCCAGATCTGATAAAGCTTCTATTTTTCGAATACGCTGTTCTACCGCAGTTTCCGAAAAATCGTATTTCACATTCAGTTCCCGCAGCATGACCGCTACATTCAATTCCATATAGTAAAACGTGGATGCATAAATCTGCACCTGATCCTCGGACTGTTTCAGCACAAGTTTACGGTCAATGGCCATATCCATATAATGCTTTTCTATCGCAGAGGCATCTACGCCCAGTAGTTCACATGCTCTGCGGGTCAGAATCTCCTCCGGCAGATAGGTGTGCCCTTCCAGAGAAGCCTGCTGCAGCACATACAAAATACCGCTTCGGATACGGAAATCGGAATCCATATGAATACCCACTTTATGGGCGATCTCATCCGCGATCTTAAATCCCACACCGGTCACATCTTCCGCCAGTTTGTACGGATTCTCCTGAATGATCCGATACATATCCAGCTGATAGGTCTGATAAATCTTCACAGCCAATGTCAGGGAAATTCCGTAATTCTGCAAAAAAATCATGGCCTGACGGAGTTCTCTTTTTTCCTCCGTCTGCTGTGCGATCTCCTGCGCTTTCCGTTCACTGATGCCTTTAATCTCTACAAGACGCTCCGGCTCTTCTTCAATGATACGGAAGGTATCTTCCTTAAATCTGCGCACAATACGGGCTGCAAGTGCCGCCCCGACACCTTTGATCGCCCCGGAGCCCAGATACCGCTCAATGGAAGTTGCATCCTCCGGGGCCTTAATTGTATAAGTATCTACTTTAAACTGCGAACCGTAAGACGGATGCACCGTATTTTCTCCGGTTGCCTCCATGCATTCTCCTTCGCTGATGATCTGAAACACGCCCACACAGGTGATCTCATCCTCATCCTGGGAAAGCAGATTCAAAACCGTATAACCATTCTCTTCATTTCGATATACAATATGCTCTACAAACCCGGTAATTGTCTCCATAGTTCTCCTTTGTTATAAAAAGAGACAGCCTGATGACTGTCTCTCTCATTCTTACTGCTCGTCTCTTTTTCCGGAAAGAAACTCTACATATTTTCCGGTTCCGATGGCAACACAGGTCATTGGATCCTCTGCTGTCATTGTATTGATTCCGGTATGTGACTCGATCAGCTCTTCCAGTCCCCGGAGCAATGCTCCGCCTCCAGTAAGGACTATTCCGCGGTCAGCTACATCGGCAGCTAACTCTGGCGGTGTCTTCTCCAGTACGCTGTGTACTGCATCAACGATCTGCATGGTTGCCTCACGTAATGCTTCCTCTGTCTCCTCAGAAGAAACAGTTACGGTTTTCGGCAGACCTGTTACCAGGTTTCGTCCTCTGACATCCAGTGTCATCGGTTCCGGTAACGGATAGCAGGTACCGATCTTGATCTTGATATCTTCTGCGGTACGCTCACCAATCAGAAGGTTATGTTTCTTTCTCATATAACGCACAAGTGCCTCATCAAAATCATCTCCAGCGATCTTGATGGATGTACTTACTACGGTTCCTCCAAGGGAGATTACCGCAATATCAGCTGTTCCGCCACCGATATCTACGATCATGTTTCCGCATGGTCTGGAAATATCGATTCCGGCTCCGATTGCTGCTGCGATCGGCTCCTCGATAATTTTTACATCTCTTGCACCGGCCTGGAATGTCGCATCCTCTACTGCTTTCTTCTCAACTTCTGTGACACCACTCGGTACACAGACGCTGATCAGCGGTTTACGGAAGCTTTTTTTGCCAACTGCTTTCTGAATGAAGTATTTCATCATTTTCTCAGTTACTGTATAATCAGAAATAACACCCTGACGAAGTGGTCTGACTGCTACGATGTTTCCCGGAGTTCTTCCGAGCATCAGTCTTGCCTCCTCACCAATTGCTTTTATTTTATTTGTATCGCGGTCAAATGCTACAACTGACGGCTCTTTTAATACAACGCCTTTGCCTTTGACGTAAACAAGAATACTTGCTGTTCCTAAATCAATTCCAATATCTGTTGAAATCATCTCATTTTCTCCTTTCCCTCTCCATGCTCTTTTTCATCTGTCTATTATAAATTCTGTTTGTCTTACTCGTTTTCGAAATTTTAAGTCGAACCTATGTGAGACTTGGTGCGTGATTCTGGTCTGCGTAAGCTGACATATTCCTCGCAGAATCACTGTACATCCTTGCGGAGCTTTATCTCAGTCGGACAAATTCGACTGAGATAAACTCGCATACGTGTACTTATTATATACAAATAATTGCATTTTTCAAAGACTTTTTTTCCTTTTCAGAGAATTCCACGATGATTTAACCATTTCTTAATATTTTTTTAGGAAAAGTAATTCTTTTTTTCTAAAATGTTCGCACTTTAATCACAAAATGGACACATTCTCTTTTTATACTAACACTCGTAATCGATTATAAAAGGCTTACGCTTTTTATAATAAATTTTTCATAACTCAAGCTTCCCGGATCCCCCAAGTCCGGGAAGTACTCCCCGAAAGTTTAGGCACCGCATCAGCGGTGCCTTTTTATGCACACTCGTCCGAAAGGAAATTGCCCTTCTTGAACACAGTTCAAGAAGTAGCCCTCGCTTAAAAGCTCGGTTAATCATGCTCGGCGCAAACAAGAAAACTGTGCTGATCAACGTTTTCAATACGAAAATATATGGCAGTACAGTTTCTTGATTTTATTTACCTTATTTCAAGTATTTCTTCACGTATTTTCCAGTATAGGAAATCGGATTTTCTGCCACCTGCTCCGGTGTACCCTCCGCAATGACAGTTCCGCCGCCGTCACCGCCTTCCGGTCCCATGTCAATGATATAATCTGCCGTCTTGATCACATCCAGATTATGTTCAATGACAACCACCGTATTGCCGCCGTCTGCCAGACGATGCAGAATCTCGATCAATTTGTGTACATCTGCGAAATGCAGTCCCGTCGTCGGCTCATCCAAAATATAGATCGTCTTTCCGGTACTGCGCTTGCTCAGCTCTGTAGCCAGTTTGATTCGCTGCGCCTCACCACCGGACAATGTGGTAGACGGCTGTCCCAGACGGACATAGGAAAGTCCTACATCGTATAACGTCTGTATCTTACGCTGAATAGAAGGTACATTCTCAAAGAACGTCAATGCTTCCTCCACCGTCATGTCTAGCACATCATAAATGCTTTTTCCTTTATATTTAATTTCCAGAGTCTCACGGTTATAACGTTTGCCCTGGCACACTTCACACGGCACATACACATCCGGTAAAAAATGCATTTCAATCTTTAAGATTCCGTCTCCGGAGCAGGCCTCGCAGCGTCCCCCCTTGACGTTGAAGCTGAATCTGCCTTTTTTATATCCTCTCGCTTTTGCATCCGGCGTTGCCGCAAACAGATCACGGATCTGGTCAAACACACCGGTATAAGTTGCCGGGTTGGAACGCGGGGTTCTTCCAATCGGAGACTGATCGATGCAGATGACTTTATCAAGCTGCTCCAATCCCTCAATATCTTTATGTTTTCCCGGAATGCATCTTGCACGGTTCAGGCTTCTTGCCAGATGTTTATATAAAATCTCATTCACCAGAGAACTTTTTCCGGAACCAGACACACCCGTCACACAGGTCATGACGCCCAACGGAACTTTTACATCGATATTTTTCAGGTTGTTTTCCTGCGCTCCGCGTACTGTGATAAAGCCGGTCGACTGCTTACGCTCCTTCGGCACCGGAATCACCAATCTGCCGCTTAAGTATGCTCCCGTCAGAGATTTTTCACACGCCATAATATCATCAACCGTTCCGGCTGCCACTACTTCTCCTCCGTGCTCACCGGCTCCCGGTCCGATATCCACGATATAGTCTGCCGCACGCATAGTATCTTCGTCATGTTCTACTACAATTAACGTATTTCCAAGATCTTTCAGATTCTTCAACGCTGCCAGCAGTTTATCGTTATCTCTCTGATGCAGACCGATACTCGGCTCATCCAGAATATATGCCACACCAACCAGGCCGGAACCGATCTGGGTTGCCAGACGGATACGCTGTGCCTCACCACCGGACAAAGTGCCCGTTGCTCTCGACAATGTCAGATATTCCAGTCCTACTTCTTTCAAAAATCCCACGCGGGCACGGATTTCCTTTAAAATCTGGTCACCGATCAGATGCTGCTGCTCCGTCAGTTCCAAATCTTCCAGAAATGCACACAAATCCTTTACGGACATGGAAGTAATCTCATGAATATTTTTATCCGCAACAGTAACGGCCAGAGATTCTTTTTTCAGACGCTGTCCATGACATGCTTTACACGGTGTAATCCGCATAAATGTCTCATATTCCTGCTTGGTCAGATCGGATCCGGTCTCACGGTAGCGGCGCTCCACATTACGGATCAGTCCCTCAAATGCCACATCGTAAACACCGACGCCGCGCTGTCCACGATAATGTACCACTACTTTTTTGCCATCGGTTCCGTGTAAGATCACATTGCGCACGGATTCCGGCAATTCCTCATATGGTGTATTCAGTTCAAAATCATATTCTTCTGACAATGCTTTCAAAATCGCATAAGTATAGCTGGATGGATCATTGGAAGACTGCCATCCCATTACCTGAATCGCACCCTCTGCCAGCGATAAATGTTTGTTCGGAATCATCAGATCCTCGTCAAATTCCATCTTGTAGCCAAGTCCGAAACACTCCGGGCAGGCCCCAAAAGGATTATTAAAGGAAAAACTTCTCGGTTCGATCTCATCAATGCTGATACCACAGTCCGGGCAGGAAAAACTCTGGGAAAACTGGATCTGTTCTCCACCGATCACATCTACTGTCATCAATCCGTCCGCCAATTCCAATACATTTTCAATGGAATCCACCAGACGTTTTTCAATCCCTTCCTTTACTACTAAACGGTCTACTACAACCTCGATGTTATGCTTTTTATTTTTATCCAGGCTGATCTCTTCTGTCAGTTCATACACACTTCCATCAATCTGTACACGAACATAGCCACTGCGCTTTATACTGTCTAACAGTTTCTGATGCGTGCCTTTTCTGCCACGAACTATCGGCGCAAGAAGCTGGATTTTCGTCCGCTCCGGAAGTTGCAAGATCTGATCCGCCATCTGATCTACGGTCTGCTTTTTAATTTCTTTTCCGCACTTCGGACAATGCGGAATACCGATTCGTGCATACAGCAATCGGAAATAATCATATATTTCCGTCACGGTTCCGACGGTAGAACGCGGATTTCGGTTTGTCGATTTCTGATCGATGGAAATTGCCGGGGAAAGGCCTTCAATCTTCTCCACATTCGGTTTTTCCATCTGTCCAAGGAACTGACGGGCATAGGAGGACAGGGACTCCATATAACGGCGCTGTCCCTCCGCATAAATGGTGTCAAAGGCCAGAGAAGATTTACCGGAGCCGGACAGACCGGTCAGTACGATAAATTTATCTCTCGGCAGGGTAACATCAATATTTTTCAGGTTATGCTCATTGGCTCCTTTGATCTTAATGTATTGTTGTGCCATAGTTGTTCTCTTTTCTTTCGCTTTCTAGTATTCACGTTTTTATTTCTTTATGCTACATGTATCATAACTATTTTTCATAGATTACTCATATTCGTTTCATAAAATGTAATTCTGCAAAAATACCATTTGTATTTTAGGAATATTAAGCATTCTGAAGCATTTTCTTCAGATCCACCATCTGATCACGCAGCTGCGCGGCTGCTTCGAAATTCAGTTCCGCTGCCGCCTTCTTCATCTTCTTCTCCACATCTTTGATCAGTTTCTCCAGCTCCTTCTTACTCATGGATTCCGGATCTTTCTTAAACTGCATTTCTTCCTGCGTAACCTTCTTCGAAATACTGATCAAATCCCTGACAGATTTCTGAATGGTCTTCGGTGTAATTCCATGTTCTTCATTATATGCCATCTGGATCGCACGTCGACGCTCGGTCTCATCCAATGCCAGACGCATGGAATCCGTGATCGTATCCGCATACATGATAACGTGGCCTTCGCTGTTTCGCGCCGCACGTCCGATGGTCTGGATCAGAGAGGTCTCAGAACGCAGGAATCCTTCCTTATCCGCATCCAGAATCGCCACCAGCGTAATCTCCGGAATATCCAATCCCTCTCGCAGAAGGTTAATTCCCACCAGTACATCAAACACATCCAGACGCAGATCACGGATAATCTCTGCGCGCTCCAAGGTATCAATATCAGAATGCAGATATTTGACACGGATACCAATCTCACGCATATAATCCGTCAGATCCTCTGCCATTTTCTTCGTCAATGTCGTAATCAGCACTTTATGACCTGCAGAAGTTTCCTTATTCACCTCACTAATCAGATCATCGATCTGACCTTCCACCGGTCGAACCTCCACATACGGATCCAACAGACCGGTCGGTCTGATAATCTGCTCCGCACGCAGCAGCTCATGCTCTTTCTCATACACGTTCGGCGTTGCAGAAACAAACAGCATCTGATCGATCTTGCTCTCAAATTCTTCAAAATTCAACGGACGGTTATCCTTTGCCGATGGCAGACGGAAACCATAATCAACCAGTGTCGATTTTCTCGACTGGTCGCCCGCATACATGCCGCGCACCTGCGGAATCGTGATATGGGACTCATCCACAATGATCAGAAACTCATCCGGAAAATAGTCGATCAGTGTGTAAGGTGGAACTCCCGGCTCCAGTCCTGCCAGATGTCTCGAATAGTTCTCAATACCACTGCAAAATCCCGTTTCACGCAGCATCTCAATATCAAAATTCGTGCGTTCCGCGATACGCTGTGCTTCGATCAGCTTGTCTTCTCCTTTAAAATAGCGCACCCGCTCTTCCATCTCTTTTTCAATCTCAACCGTGGCCTGATTGATTTTTTCCTGTGGAACCACGTAATGAGAAGCCGGGAAAATTGCACAGTGCTCCAGCCGGCTCTTGATCTCACCGGTCAACACATCGATTTCCGTGATTCGATCAATCTCATCTCCGAAAAACTCCACACGCACTGCGCTATCTGTATTGTTTGCCGGAAAAATTTCCAATACATCACCACGTACCCGAAACGTACCACGGTGAAAATCCATATCATTTCTCATATACTGAATGTCAATGAGCTGTCGGATCACATCGTCACGGTCACGCTCCATGCCCGGGCGCAGAGAAACCATCATGTTCTGATAATCCACAGGACTTCCCAGACCATAGATGCAGGAAACACTGGATACTATGATGACGTCACTGCGCTCCGTCAATGCGGCTGTGGCAGACAAACGCAGCTTGTCAATTTCTTCGTTGATTGCTGAATCCTTTGCAATATATGTGTCAGTGGACGGGACATAGGCTTCCGGCTGATAATAATCATAGTAGGAGACAAAATATTCCACTGCGTTATCGGGGAACATCTCCCTGAACTCTCCGTATAACTGAGCCGCTAACGTCTTATTATGAGCGATGACGAGTGTCGGCTTCTGTAATTGCTGAATCACATTTGCCATCGTAAAAGTTTTTCCAGAACCCGTAACCCCTAGTAAAGTCTGGCATTGATTGCCTTCCTTGAACCCTTTTACAAGCTCTGCAATCGCCTGTGGCTGGTCTCCGGTTGGCTTATATGGAGCCTTTAATTTGAACTCATTCATGGTAAATTCCTCCATTTGTGACTTTTATTACGACCAATATCAGCCAAAAATTCGTAATCAGATTCGTAACGAAATGCCTATTTTTGTCTCGAATAGAGGTCATTTTTGTCTCGTTACGAATAAAAGTCACAAAATTCATTTTTGCGGATAAAACAGCACTCGGAAATACCTGATGATACCAGGCTCCGATTCTGTCATATTTTTACTGTTTTTTCTTGTAACAGTCCCTATTATATCAGACATTTTTTTGAAAGTATATAGATGGAGGCAAGAAAAAAGTACAAATGTTCGATTCTTATTTGTACTTTTTTCTATCACTACTATTCTATTTTTCATCATGCTGCGTGGAAATATTCTTCTATAATCAAGTCAATTTCTACTGTGTCTGAATAATCGTAATACTGACTTTCCTGCTCTTTTGGAATAACCGACTCTATAAATGGTTCCAATACGTCCAGGCAATCTTCTATGATTTCCTGTGTATCTCCATAGACATCTACCGATATAATTTCCCTTGCATGTCCTAGCAAATGAGAAACACCCTTTGAATTAAAGCTATTCTTCAGCAAAATAGTTGCATAGGTATTTCTTAACTGGTGAAAATGAATATCAGGCAAATCCAAGGATTTCAGTAAGTCTTTATAATATTTATGATGATAGCACTTACTCCTCGGATTCCCATACGTGGAACAACAAATATAATTCCAGTCCCGGAACTCTTTTGGTCTGCGTCTACGGTTCTTCTCATAAGTTTTCCGTTCTTCCAGAATTGCTTCAAATACATAATCCGGTATTGGCAATTCACGCACACCTGCAGGTGTCTTTGTTTTCAGTTCCTGCTTTGTCAGCATTTTCGGTGCACAATCTTCTGCCTTGCTGTTCGGTTTCTTTCCCAACTGACGCTCCACTTTTAATGTCCTGTGGATATAATCTACATCACTGTATTTTAATCCGTTGATTTCACTTCGCCTAAGTCCCATCAATACAGCAAATAAAATCTGCATGTGAATCGGTGTCTCTTTGCTTGCCTCGATCAATCGAAGCACCTGTGGAAGCGTTAATGTTTTCTTCTCGTCAATTTTCAGCACATGATACTCTGCTTTTTTTACTTTCTTTGGTAAGTTAATATCCTTTGCCGGATTCATTGCCAGTACATTCTTACTCAATGCATAGTCCAAAGACGTTTTCATAATTGTACGGGTAATTTTTGCAACTGATTCATACTTCTCTGCAACAGAATTATATAATTTCCTGATATACCCCTGATTTAATGTAGACATGTACATTTTTCCAATCTGCGGAATAATATAATTCCTGATTGCATTTCTATATGACATATAGGTTCCATCTGACACTCTTGGTCGCATAATATCCTCCAACCAGAAATTCAGATAGTCCTCTACCCGGATTTTCCCATATACAATATAGGTTCCGGTATGTAGCTGTCCGATCACTTCGTCACGATACGCATTGGCTTCTTTTTTGGTCTTGAATCCCGCATGTTGCTGTGTCTTTGTACTTTCGTCTGCAAATGTCAGCAACACACGAAAACCATATCCATTTTTTATAGTTGTCACTGAATAGACCTTATATTCCACATATCTCTTAAAATCAAAGGTCTTATGCATGACTATCCCTCCGTTCCCGTTCGTTCTGGTACAAATGTATTATTCACAAATGCAATAATCTTATCCTGCTCGTCCATAATCTCACAATAGTATTCATAGGTTGTATGAACGGAACTATGTCCTAACAGACCTGATATTTTAAACAGAGGAACTCCTAGCTCGATCAAAATAGTCGCAAACATGTGTCTGAGTCCATGTACAGTAATATTGGGCAATCCATTTCTTTTACAAATTTTTGTGAGTGCCTGATTCATTGCTGTCAGCGAACGTGGTTCACCGTTTTCCTGACAAGATACATAATCATAATCCTTGTACGCTGCTCCCATATCCGCTTTACGCTTATCAATCAACTGTTGTCTGCGTTTAACTTCCCGCATCACCACTTTCGGAACTCTTAATATCCGGTAACTGTTCTCAGTCTTTGGATTCCGTTCGATAACAGCATATTCTGTAATCGTAAATTCCTGTTCTTTCACTTTCAGATTTCCGACAATCTGTCTGCTGATTCTGACCGTCTGCTTTTCAAAATCAAAGTCCTGAAACTTCAATCCAAGGATTTCTCCCTTTCGCAATCCACAAAACAGTCCAAGCAAAATTTCCAGATACCAGGGATTCTTGCTTGCCGCTTCAAGTAAAACTTTCAACTTTTCTTTACTCAATACCCTTACTTTCGGTTTTGGTCTTGGATACGGTTTTGTTTCAGGCATTGGATTATAATTTATAAATTTGTCTCTGACTGCATCTTTCATGGCAATGCTCAGAATTTCCCGCCCTTTGTTTCCTGCTGAAGGACAGATTTTTGCAACACGTTCCAGTAGAGTATCAAGATACTCTACTGAAATGTATTTTAACTTGATATCTGCTTCCATACTTGGGAGAATCAGATTATATAAGGTATATGCTCCAACCATTCTCGTGGTTGTCTCAATTCTGGAACTGAAAATATTTTCAAACCAGTATTGCAGATAATCCCCCGACATAATATCTGTTGTTTTCATCTTTGCAATCTGGAGATCTCTCTGCTGTTTCTGATATCTCTTTTCATATTCCCAGTAACTTTTCTCTGCTTCTTCCGGTGTTTTAAATCCACCCTTTTTTCCGTATTTTGTAGTCAGATCGTCCTGCAGCTCTTTGGTTCTGTGATACCATGATTTTCCTTCAAAAAAAACAACACGATTTTCTTCCTGTGTTGTATTCTGCCGGATTTCTTTCTCATTCATTAGTCTCTCACTCTTTCCTCATCTCCAAATAACCACTGGTCGAAGGAATGGCATGGAATACGATAAGATTCTCCAATCTTTATCACACGAAACGGTCCTTTCTTATCATATACTTCTTTCACAAACGCATACGTTTTAGAGCGTCCCATTCCCAATACTTCCTGAATCTCTGGTACTTTATATACTCTTTTTTCATTATCTATTACTGCCATGACGTTATCCTCCTCGTCTTAATTTTTGCAATTTACTATCGATAGTTTTTAGCTGTGTAACCTCAAAAACATTACACTACCAAAATATCCATTTTCGTCCTAAACGTCCATTGTACGAATTTTCAAATCGTATACTTGACATTTTCTGTTTGTTTACTCTTTCTTCTTTCCTATATAATAGTCATACCCATTTCGTACATTGCAGAACATACATAATTCCTTATATCGCTGCTCTGGATTCACCCGCCGGATATAATGTCCCGGCACATCATAAAAATTGCCTGCACATACTCTGCACAGGCTCACCACTAATGGTTTTTCAATTACTCTCGGTATTCCGGTACTTCTTCGGATTGCTTTATTGATTTTCTCCATTTCAGTCCGATCTAAAGTACACACATAATTTTCCAACCGTTTTTTATCTAAAGTTCTAAGCTGCTCCAACAACACTACAGAATCCTTTTCTAAACCTTCAATTTCCGGAACTGCAATGTGTGTCGGTAGTTTCATTTTTTCTTTACTTGTAATTGCCGCCACAATCACTGTCGGACTGTATTGATTTCCTATATTATTCTGGATTACCAATACCGGGCGATAACCTCCCTGCTCACTTCCAAATACAGGATCAAGGTCTGCATGATAAATATCTCCTCGCCTGACTTTCTTATTTTCCATCTTCGCTTTATCTCCTCTCACATCTCCGTCTGTTGCTACGTTCACAACCTGGCACAGTCATTTTCTATCTTTCTTTGAGTATGTAAGATACAAGCCTATTTGTCCCTGACACCCCGACTTGTAATTGGGAAATCATCAGACGGCTGACTGCTGATCAGCTCCACAGGATTTTATCTAAAATGAATATATGGGATTGAGCTTTTTCCTCTCCAGGGGTCTCCTGAAGCTGCCCTCACTGGTTGCGGCATCATAGAGAATATCTGATACACGACTTTATGACCGGACAGGAGTATCATTATGCCTGTTGTCTGTCATCGCCCTGCCAGAAGCAATCTGACAGTTAGAACCCGATATTTTCCGCTCAGCCGATAGAACAATACAAACAGAAACCAAAAGGAAGTATACGGGTGGGATTTCGCTGTCTTTGCTCAAACGATGTCATGGCGTATCGATTCATGTGGCTTACGCTCATCACGATAACAACAGGAATGTGCCTGATGAATGTATATGAACTTGTCAAGGTTCGCCCTGCTTATGTATCTCGTGTAAAGAGAAAACAGATGGAGTAATTCTCTCTCCACCTGTTTCCCACTTTTCAGGCTAAAAATAGCCTATAAATTTTATTTTTCTAATTCTTTTTTTAATTTCTGTAACGCCTGGTCAATAGAACGCTTTACAGGCATTTTGGTACAACCCTCGATTACTGCAATCTGGTCGTATGTCATATCTTCAAAAAAATATAAAAGAACTCTTCTTTTCTGCACCTCTGTCAGCTTCTGAATTGCTCTATGTAACGCATCTATTTCCATATTCCTCAGTACAATATCCTCTACCGATTCTGTGGTCTGATTTGATGCGTTATCTCTGCGTATGTCAGTCACTTCAGAATGCTCGATATACTTGTCCCACTTGTGCAGATAAGAAATATCTCTTAATTCAAAACTGCTGAATGCTTCATACAATTCTTTAGAAATTTTCATTTTTTGCAATTTCTTCTCACCATCTTTAAATTCAATGTAATAATATCCGTTCAATTCACATATACTATATGGATTGTATTTATCTTTTCTTCTTTTCGGGTGTCTTCCCTCCATGTCGTTTCCTCCGATCTGATTTTTTGTAGTTGAAAATCAAATCGGTACATGGCGGTGACCAACTATGTAATTCGCAAGCCTTAGTCTCGAAAAATGTCGAATAATAAAAAAATGCTGCAACCTCTTCGATTACAGCACTTCTTTCCCTCTGGTTCTTTTGTTTTTTTAAGGACTTCCCTTGACACAAATATAACTCTTCTCCTTGTCATGCCTTACTAAAACACCACAAAAAGAAGTATATAGAAAAAGACTGTCAGAACTGTGTAATGTAACAGTCATCTGCCAGTCACTTTTCGCATAATTCGACATTTTTCTACATTTTTGCTTAATGTATGCCTATATCTAAATAATATCCCACCTTTCGTATACTCTGAATAATCTTTGCAGCCTCTGGTTCTGTCTTTTCCAGTTTTTTGCGGAGTCTGCGTACAAAACACCAGATCATGTTGGCAGAGTCATCTTCATACGGTTCTTTCCATAACTGTTCAAAGATAATCTCATGGGTAACTACCTGTCTGGAGGAATCTGCCAACAGATACAGGAATGCCTTTTCTCGCTCATTTAGGGTTGTAAGCTCATGCTCTCCCCAGTAAACCGTATGATAACACCAGTCAATCAGAGGTTTTCCCTTTTGTATTATCTTCTGCTTTTCTCTTTTTCTTCCAGTGTTCCATGCGATATCGGAACGTCTGAGTAATGCATACAGGTACGTGTTGATCAGGCTGACCGAAGGATGCGGAAATACCAGGTCTGCACCCCATTCAATATACTTTTTTACCGCCTGAATCCCCGGTATCACGACAATGATCGGAGCCCTGCTGTACTGCCGGACTTCCCAGATCAGTCTGCCCAGTTTCCCGTTATCTCTTCTCACAAGCATCAATACTGCGTCATAGACCGCTATGGTATGGAATTTTTCAAATACATCCAGATTAACGGTCGTACATTCCCACTCATTTTTTAACCCTTCACAAAGTTGACTCCACTTATCTACCTCATCCGCAGCAATCAATACTTTTTTCATTTGTATCCCTTTTCTTATGTTACTTCATTTTTTAAACAGAAAAGGCAGTGAAATCTCTCCACCGCCTTTCCTGTTTTTGATTTAATTCGTTAATTTTACTTCTTCGTTTAACGGATTCTCTTCCTTCATCTTCCGTACCAATTCTTGAATCCTTTTATAAGATTCTTCGCTGATTGTATGTTCCATCCGACATGCATCATGACTTGCAATTTCCGAAGATACTCCTATCCGTCGTAAAAATTCTTCTAAAAGCACATGTCTTGCATATATTTTCTTTGCAATCTTTTTTCCTTCTTCTGTCAGTTCAATGCTGCCATATCGGTCTTTTATTACATATCCATCTGCCAGCAGTCCACGTACTGCAACTGAAACACTCGCTTTGGAATAGTTCAGGTAATCACTAAGCATAGAATTACGAACATATCCTTTCTCACGTTTCAATACATACGCCGCTTCCAGATAATCCTCTTTGGATTCTCCCAGTTTCATATACTACTTTCTCCCCTTTCGGAAAGTATTTCTTCTGCCTTCCTGCTGTTAAGAAATTCTGCCGTTCTCCATTTCATATACCACATCTGCCACGTTCATTGTGGATACCCTGTGGGATACCAGGACAACGGTTTTCTTCTCAGCCGATTCTTTCAATGATTTTAAAATAATTCCCTCATTTAAAGAGTCGAGGTTCGATGTAGGCTCATCGAGTAGAATGAGGGGGCATTCATGGAGAAATGCTCTTGCAATTCCGATTCTCTGTTTTTCACCACCGGACAGCGTATCACCCAGTTCTCCGACTTCTGTATCATATCCTTTCGGAAGTGTCATTATGAAATCGTGGATAGACGCTTTCTTTGCAGCTTCCATAATCTCTTCTCTGGATGCTCCCGGCTTTGCGATGGCGATATTGTTTGCAATCGAATCATGGAACAGGTGTGTTTCCTGTGTCACGTAACTTTCCATATCTCTCAGATGTTTGGTCGGAATCTTGCGGACATCTGTACCGTCTACCGATACACTTCCATCCTGCACATCCCAGAACCGCATCAGCAGTTTTAAAAGTGTAGATTTTCCGGAACCGCTCGCACCATGAATACCTGTGATTTTACCCGGCTGTAATTTCAGTGAATAGTTATCTAAAATAACCTCATTATCGTAAGCAAATGTTACGTTCTCTGCCTCTGCTCCTGTAAATTCATGTTCCGTTTCCACATCACCCGGAATTTCTTCCACAAGCGGTGTCTCTTCCAGAAGAGAAAGAACACGCTCACCACTTGCCAGTGTCTGGTTCAGGTTATTGGAAAGGCTTGATAATGCTACTACCGGTCCGAAAGAACCCATCATTGCGATGGTACAGGTTAAGATTCCCTCGAATCCCATCTCGCCTTTTGCATACAGCCAGATCGTCAGTGCAAGCATTCCAAAAGATGCAA
Source organism: Lachnospiraceae bacterium (assembly GCA_963617435.1). GTDB lineage: Bacteria > Bacillota > Clostridia > Lachnospirales > Lachnospiraceae > Eubacterium_I. The sequence goes on along the minus strand of CAVEOS010000014.1, from coordinate 4,018 downwards.
GCAGGATAACCATGTTCGTAAATGAACGCTGTGAACCTTCCATTTTGCTTAATGACTCCTGCATTCCTGCAAGGTTTTTGGAACGCTCAGACATCTGCTCTTTTCTCTTTTCACCCTGTCCGTACTGAATGGTCTCGTCCAGTCCACGTAAAGAGTCCAGAACAAAACTATTCAGTTCTCCGAAGTTTGTCCGAAATTCCATTCCCTTCTGGCTGCCACGTTTTCCATTCCACATCGGGATGGCTACTCCGACAATCAGATAAGCGGCCAGTGCAAGCAGTCCTGCCAGCCAGTGATATCTTCCGATAAAAATCACCATAATAATTGAGGTCAGCGTTGCAATCGCAATCGGGGAAATGGTATGTGCATAGAACACTTCCAGTAATTCGATATCGGTTGTAATAATCGAAATCAGGTTTCCCTTATCCCGTCCTTCCAATTTTGCAGGGCAGAGCTTTCTCAATGCCGCAAACACTTTATGACGGATGATTGCCAACAGCTTAAATGCGATAAAATGATTACAATACTGTTCCACATAATGCAGGATTCCACGAAGCACTGCAATTACGATCATGACTGTGATAATCGTTTTTACTGGGGTAAATACCAGCCACATATTGTCTACCGGAACAATCATTCCGGCTACTCCTGTCAGAAGTCCATGTACGATGACCTGTCCTGCCAGTATCGTCAGGAAGATTGCACACAAGTAACCTAATGTTCCAAGGATGATTGCCGCCAGCATGATATGGAGCAGGGGTTTTACCAGACCAATCAGACTTCCCATGATCTGGATGGCACTTCTGCGTTTGGTTGTATTCGTATTTTCACTCATTATGCCACTCCTCCTTTTCCATAGTTTTCCAATGCCATCTGACTTTCATACAGATGTCTGTACGCACCATTCTGGCTCATCAGTTCGTCATGCTTTCCGCTTTCCTTGATTTCTCCGTCTTTTAAGAAATAAATCTTGTCAGACTTCACAACATTTGCCAGTCTGTGGGAAATCAGAAGCACCGTCTTTGTTTTTGCCAGTTCATGAATCACATTCATAATCAGTTCTTCACTTTCCACATCGATATTAGATGCGGCTTCATCGAAAATATAAACCGCACTGTCTGTCCGAAGCAATGCTCTGGCAATTACCAGTCTCTGGCACTGACCGCCGGACAGGTTGCTTGCTTTTTCCAGCAACTGTGTCTGCAATCCATCCTGTGTCTGTAAGAATCCTAAGAGATTGACTTTCTGAAGGACAGCTTCCATCTCTTCTTTCGTTGCATCCGGTTTTGCCATCTTCAGATTTTCTTCTACTGTACCTTTGAACAGGTAGCTGTTATGGCGAACCAGAACAACCCTCTGCATCAGATTCGTTTCATTCACTTCATTAAGCGGTACGCCACCGATGGTGATTTCTCCGTTATATCCCCGGTTCTTTGCTGCAAGGATTCCGGCAATCGTACTCTTACCACATCCGGATTCACCAACCAATGATACAAAACTTCCTGCCGGAAGATTTAAGTTGATTCCTTTTAAAATCTCTCTGTCCTCTTCATAAGAAAAATGCACATCTTTTAATGTAACATCTAACGCTCCATCCGGCAGTGTTTTTTCTCCGGCCTGTGGTTCCGGCAGATCTAAAATCTTGAAAATCTTATCACTCGCTGCCATACCATTCATTGCGATATGGAAGAATGAACCAAGCAGTCTGAGTGGCAGGAAAAACTCGCTGGCAAGCAGAACGATACATAACGTTCCTGCCACACTGATATTTCCTTTTAAGAATTCGGACACCGCAACCGCCATACCGATCGCTGCTCCACCATACGCCACAATATCCATCACACTGGTGGAATTGAGCTGCATGGTCAGCACCTTCATCGTAATTCTGCGGAAGTTCTGAGATTCCACATCCATCTCGTCTGCTTTCTGCTGGTCTGCCTGATAAATCTTCAGAGTAGTAAGTCCCTGTAAATTCTCAAGGAACGAATCACCCAGTCCGGTATAGATGCTCCAATACTTATTCAGTAATTTCTTTGCAATCTTCTGTACCACTACAATAGAAATCGGGATCAGCGGTACACAGATCAGCAGGATGACACTCGCTTTCAGGCTCACTCTGCAAAGAATGATAAATAATGTCAACGGTGCGATCAGGCTGTAGAATAACTGTGGAAGATATTTTCCAAAGTATGTCTCCAACTGCTCCACACCTTCGGTTGACACCTGTACGACCTCCGAAGAGGATACCTGCTCACTGTAGGAAGCTCCCAGTTTCAACATTTTCTCATAAATCTTTTCACGCAGAATCCGCTTTACATCCACACACGCCAGATAGGAAGACCTTGCTCCCATCCGTTCACATACGAACCGGATCACCACAACCAGGACTAAAATCAGTATTGTCCGCTCGATGATCGGTACGGTTACTGCCCGGTACACTACCCGTTCCAGTAAATCTGCGATAGAAAAGACTGCCAACACTTGCGACAGGAGGGCTGCCCACTGCCACAAAATCGTATACACGATATACTTTTTTGCGTGGGACAACAGCCCCACCAGTCTTGTTTTAATCATAGTTTATCTTACCTTTTTATTTATTTTTCGGTTTCTATTCTGAGCTTTATTCTGCTTCTGCACCATCCGGTAACTCTTCTCCCGGTTTTAAAGTTTTCACTCTCAGGAAGAAATATAACAGGTGGCATACCCACACGATTGCGATACAGATTCTTCCGATTGGTACATTCTTCATGCAGATAAATCCAATTGCCATGACTACTGTCACCATTCCGATGATCTTGCATTTTGTTCCCATTGTCATGGCTCTTTTCTGAACAAAACTGTCCAGATGTTTCTTATATAAATTTGTTCCTACGAACCAGTCGTGCAGTTTCTTAGAACTCTTTGCAAAGCAAAACAGTGTTGCCATATAAAACGGAACGGTTGGCAGGATAGGAAGCACAATTCCTATCGTACCAAGTCCCAGACAAAGAAATCCAAGCACGATCCAGACTACCTTTAAAGGATTTTTCATCTTCTTTCTGTTCTCCTGTGGGAGTTTTCCTCCCCTTTATTTCTTGTCATTCTGGTATATCAATACTGCTCCTATAACACTGATCGAAGCAACCGCTCCCATTCCAGGATTGAAAAATGATAACCAGATTCCTATTGTCATGCTACATATAAAAGCTACAATAGCTTTTCCCATCTTTTATACCTTCTTACACCGCCAGCACAAACTTCTGTCCATCAACCCTTGTCACACCAAGTTCAATGCCATACAGCTCCCGGATGCTCTCTTCCGTAATCACTTCTTCCGGATCACCTTCCACCAGCACTTTTCCATCCTTCATACCGATGACATTATCTGAATATGCGATTGCCTGATTGATGTCGTGCAGTACCATAATGATGGTTATTCCAAATTCCTGATTGAGTTTTTTAACCAGTTGCAGGATTTCAATCTGATACCGGATATCCAGATATGTGGTCGGCTCATCGAGGAACAGTGTCTTTGTTCCCTGACAAAGTGCCATTGCAATCCATACACGCTGACGCTGTCCACCGGAAAGTCTTGACACTTCCCTGTCACGATATTCTGTCAGATTGGTTACTTCCAATGCCCACTGGATCATACGCTCATCTTCGGCACTGTCTCCCTGCATCATCTTCTTATGAGGGGTTCTTCCAAATGCCACCAGATTCTCAACAGTTATATCGTCTGATGCACTGTTATACTGCTGAACAATCGCAACCTTTCTGGCGAATTCTTTTAAGTTCAGATTCTGAATGTTCTTACCCTTGAGGAAAATGTTTCCCTTTCTCGGATATAGGTTCTTTGTCATCAGAGAAAACAGTGTGGATTTACCGCATCCGTTTGCTCCCATAATCGTTGTAATTTTACCTTCTTCAATCTTCAGGGATACGCCCTTCAAGACTTTATTTTTTCCATAAGAAAAATACAAATCTCTGACTTCCATCGCAGGCTTGTCTGCCCACTTATCCGCTTTTTTCACTTTCT
>CAVEOS010000013.1:0-50853 GCA_963617435.1 Lachnospiraceae bacterium | reverse complement strand
CGTGATCTCTCTTGCATCCTCAACAGATGTCGGTTTGATCACACATACTTCCATGGCAGCATTTCCTCCCTGATTTTTTTTCACCGGACGCATCGGTGTCACTTTGGAATTAGATTTTGCAGATGTTTTATTCTCTTTTACAGAGGTAAAACGAACTGCTGGTTCATGTTCCTGCTCTTTCTCGCGGCGGAAAGATTTTTTCTTTGGTTCCTCGTAATAATCATCATCTTCCTCATCATAATAATCATCATCGTAGAAATCATCTTCCTCATCCGCATTCAGACGCATCATATTCAAAAATTTATCCATCATACCCATTCTGATAAAATCTCCATTCTCAATTTGTAATCTAATTTAATTAAATATTATAATTTCGTGCACCGAAAATGCCGGTTCCCACACGAACCATGGTAGCACCTTCTTCAATCGCTACTTCATAGTCTCCGGACATTCCCATGGACAAAATACGCATGTCTACATTATCAATGTTTTTCTCTTTGATGTCAACAGATAATTCGCGGATTCCCCTAAAATATTTACGATTATCCTCAGGAACATCCACATATGGTGCAATCGTCATCAGACCGCAGATATGAATATTCGGTAACTTAGCAGTAGCCTCTACCAGGGCCATGGCCTCTTCCCTTGAAGTACCAAATTTTGATTCTTCTCCGGCAATATTTACTTCGATCAGAATATCTGTAATTACGTCATGCTTGACAGACTGTGCACTGATTTCTTCCGCCAGTCTCAGAGAATCAACGGAATGGATCAGGGCTGTTTTTCCCATCAGGTATTTCACTTTATTTCTCTGAAGATGTCCGATCATGTGCCAGTGAATGTCTTTTGGCAGAACTTCGTATTTATCCATCATTTCCTGCACTTTGTTTTCACCAAACTCACGGATTCCGGTATCATACACTTCCTGAAGCATATCCACCGGTTTTGTCTTACTTACGGCGATCAGTGTGACTTCGGAGCGGTCTCTGCCAGCACGTTTGCACGCAGCTTCTATATTTTCTTCTACTTTCTGTAAATTTTCTTTCAGCATATTCATTCCTCCTGTCTGTTATCTTTCCTTCAAGAATATATTCAACTTCTTGCTGCTTGGCCTGTATCATACAATGCATCATATTTTTCTATATATTTAAACAGTTTCAGCAACAAGAAGTTCTTCCTTTTAATTCATAAATTCACCTTCCGTTACTTCATTTCCATTTAAAGCAATATGGTCATACAAAGAAAGTCCGTATTTTGTTCCGGTTTTCACAACGGTATACTCTTCATTTTCAGCCAGAACATCAATCAGACGGAAGATGGCATAGCCCTTGTCCATATTGTATACGCCTTCTTTGGTTGCTGTATCTTTGATGCTGTATTGCTCGCTGCTGTCCGGCATCTGGATCGTATCGCCAACTGCCAGGGAGTTTTCGGATACGTAATAAGCATCATCGGTCTCATAATACAGATCCGTTGCCACAAATTCTGCATTTTCTTTTCCGTTCTTGTCTTTCGTGATCTTGATCACACCGTTGCTCGACGAATTGTCTCCTTTTCCGATATATTTCTTCGGAATAACAAGGAATTCTTTCTTTGTAATGGCTGTATTTGGTATCTTAAGGCCCTGATTTTCATCAGATCCAAGTTCCACCTCGATATAACGATCGGATACAAAACGTACCATGGAATTATTCAGATCCAGCTGTAGAAAATATTGGCCGTCGATTTTACGCACATAAGTTGTCGCGTTTGTTTCTGTATGATCCTTACGGAATTTCACGTGAAGCACAAAAGAATCAGATCCCTCACTGATCTGCTGCTTATACTCCTTTGCCTCGGTTTTGCTGACAGGAACCATAATGGACCAGTTTTCACTGGTGGCAATCTTGTACAGAGCCTGTCCGGATTTTACCTGTGCATTTCCTTTCAGATTTGTCTTGCTGTAGGAAGCCGGGTTATACATATCTGCCGTAAAGGAATCTGTCGTGACACCTTCATAGCCATCCGTATACAATGCCAGAATGCCATCCACAGACGTCCGCACAAATGAAAATGTATTTTGTGAAACGGCAGATGTTGTCTGATCAGACAGACTGTTCAAGGCATTGATATATAAATTTTCCTGAATCTGTGCATTCACACCGTCTTTGAATGAATATATATTGTAAAACTGCGTATTGGAATATGAGGATATATAACTTGTGATATTGTTCTGGATATTTAACAGCTCCTCTTCCGAAAGATTTGCGGTATCCAGCCCTGCCTGTGAAATCTCTTTTGAAATATCACCGGCCTTGTCCACAGAACAGATCAGATCATTATATCCTGCTTTGTCGCCTTCTTTTTGGTAGTAATTAACGGCCCCTGTACTGTCCGCGTAAAATACTTCTTCCGGTCGGATGATCAGTCCGGTATAAGATTTATTTTTAGCGATCTGTCCATACTGAACTTCATAGACAGAGATATTATTTTGTGTCAGATAAGAGATCAGATAGATCACAAAATAAACGAACACAAAGGCAAATATGATAATGCCGATATTCAGATGAAAGCGTCTGCGATACGGAACAATGTTACGCTTTTTTTTCTTCATTTCGGTCGTCCTTTCCATTTTATATATTTTATGTATAAACTCCCGTATAGTGGGAAATACTCCCTGTTAGAAGGAGGAAAAACGATGAATACAAAAATTTTAGACAATATTTTACTTGCCGTTATCATCGTCGGAGCAGTGAACTGGGGACTGATCGGCTTCTTTCGATTTGACCTGATCGCCTTTCTCTTTGGAAATATGAGCTGGCTTTCCCGTGTCATCTATGCTCTGATCGGAATCAGCGGTATCTATCTCATCAGCGCATTCGGACGGATCCGTTCCATGAAAGATGCCTGATAGAACTCATTCCATACAAATAAAAAGGTGTCTTAAGGATTTTCCCCCTTAAGACACCTGAAAAATCGATTCTATAAAGAAACAATCAGTCTTGCTTTTGCACACTCAGGCAGATCTGCCTCATCCTTTGAAACACTTAAAACGAATTTAACATTGAATTTCTCGCTGATAACATCAAGTTTCTCGATTGCATGTACGATCTGATCATCTGCAAGGTTTGCAATTGTAAGGAAGCTGTCAAGATACATTTCCTGAAGATCATAATCCTGAGAAACGATACCACAAATGAATCCAAGGAACTCATCACAGTTGCTGATCGGATAATCTGCTACGTTGATCAAACGAACTTTGTTTGATAATTCGTGCATATGTTTCTGACTTTTATCCAGATATACAATATTACCGGAAGCAGCTTCTACAGAAGCATTTACCTTATCCAATAAATATTTTGTTTTTCCCTTTCCCTTTTTGCCGGCAATAATTTCAACCATAATTTTATCCTCCTACCTCTGCCTCTTTCTTTTTACATACCCCATGAAAACATGTGATACAGCTTGTAAAAAAATCTGGCTGTTTATGAATTCATTATAGTATATCCAACATCAAAATACAACCGTTAATTCTAAAAAAAGGGTGACTTTAGTTTGAATAATTTGTGAGCAGTTCCGTCATAAGCGAATACAGTTCTCTTTTTGTATTTCCTTTCAAAATAATGGAAATATATGGTTTTCCGCTGTTGCTTTTACTGTACAGTACCAGACAGTTTCCTGCTTCATCCGTAGTTCCGGTCTTGCCGCCAACTACCGTTATGTTCTCTGGTGCTTTATAGCTGCCTTTCAGATATCCATTGGTATTAAACCACACCTGATCAACTGCATCTCCATTTACATCTGTATAAGAGGTACTGTATTTCTTTGTGGAAATATATTTCACAAAATCGTCATTCTGTACCGCTGTATTGAAGATCAGATAAAGATCATATGCAGTTGTGTAATGATTGTCATCCGGCAGTCCATGCGGATTCACAAAATGGGACTGTGTCGCACCAAGTGCCTGTGCTTCCTGGTTCATCAACTCTGCAAACTTGTCTGTGGAACCGGAAATATATTCCGCAATTACATTTGCTGCATCATTTCCACTGCAAAGCATCAGTCCATATAAGGCCTGATCCAGTGTCAGCTGATCTCCTGGTTTTAAACCGCAGATAGAAGATCCCATCATCAGAGAACTGATAGCCTCATCTGAAACTGTCAGTACATCATCCAGCATTCCATATTTTAAGGCAATATATGCAGTCAGAATCTTTGTCGTACTTGCAGGATACATTTTCTGATAAATATTCTGCGCATAAGTAATTTCCTGATCATCCACAGAAAATACGGCTGCTGTCTGTGCCACAGCAGCATCAACTCCGTCCACAGGTGTGGAATTTTCGGTACCGCCGACACATAAATCTGTGGCAAGTAATCCTGGCAGTTCCTGCGAATCACTCTGCGTCAGGGCATAACTATCCGATGTGGCATAAACATCGTATGCATTTGCCACATCGGTTCTTTCTTCACATCCACCCAGCAGTAACAAAGACATTACTACCGGGATCAAAATCTTATATTTATTTGTACATTTCACGCCAGTCAAGATCTCCTCTGTCTAAAGAATGTATCAATAATTCTGCTGTAGCCAGATTTGTAGCCAGCGGAATATTGTGAATATCGCATAAACGGACAATATTGTCCACATCCGGTTCATGTGATCTTACAGTCAGCGGATCACGCAGAAAGATTACCAGATCGATATAATTATTTTCGATATCCGCACCAAGCTGCTGAGAACCTCCCAGCTGACCGGTCAGATATTTGTGTACGGACAGATTGGTTGCCTCTTCCACCAGTCTTCCTGTGGTTCCTGTCGCATACAGAGAATTTCTTCCTAAAATTCCGCGGTATGCAATACAGAAATTCTGCATTAACTTTTTCTTTGAGTCATGCGCGATAAGTCCTATGTTCATTATTCTATGTCCCCCAATCCGTGATATTTTCGAGCCTGCAGACCAACGTTTAGCACCAGTCCCAGACCTACAAACAAACTTAACAGCGATGTCAGACCATAGCTGACAAACGGTAACGGCAAGCCAGTATTCGGCATCAGTCCGGTTGTAACACAGATATTGATGAAACTCTGAAATCCGATCAGAGCAGCCATGCCGCAGCAGAGCAGTCTTCCACCAAGATCTTTTGCATTTTTCGCAATTAGTATACACTCAAAAACGATCAAAAGCAATAATATAATTACAATCAAACAGCCGACAAATCCAAGTTCTTCCCCGACTACCGCAAAAATAAAATCAGTCTGCGGTTCAGAAATAAAGTTACCGTTTTTCATAGATGCAATGGAACTATTGTTCAATCCTTTTCCCCATAACTGACCAGAACCGATAGCCATAATGGAGTTTTGCTGCTGGTATGCATCATCCGCATATTTTGAAGGTTGCAACCATGACAAAATACGACTGTACTGATAGTCTTTTAACGGAAGTGCCTGCTTCAAGATCAGTATCACACCTATGATACTCACCGGAACACCAAGTGCCAGTACACCTGCTACTATTTTATAACTTAATCCTGCAACAAACAAGAGGGTAATGAAAATCATTGTCGTTGCGATGGTTGTGGAAAGATCAGGTTCTTCTGCGATCAGCAAAAGGGGAATACCGATCAGGATCAGACTCAATGCAAGAATTTTCCAGGTATTCAGCTGTTCCTGATATTTCATGAAAAATCCTGCGAAAAATATGATCAGCAAGATTTTACATAGCTCTGACGGCTGAAATTTAAAACTTGAAGTCACCTGGATCCAACGAGTTGCACCACCGGTTTTGTCTCCGACTCCCGGAATAAATATCACGCCAAGCAACACAATAGACAACAGATAGATTGGTCTCCGAAATTTCAGTATCGTACCATAATCGATCAAAGAAGTAATGACCATAACGATCAGACCTCCGACTACTCCTATGACCTGTTTGTTCTGAACAGACGGCTTCGCACTTCCGACTACCATAACACCGATAATGCACAGCAGTATGACATATACTACCAGCCGGAATCTGTAGTTTTTTATTTTGTATTGCTTAAACATAGAAATCCTCCGATTTATTTATCCTGTTATGTATTTCTTTCTCCAGCCTCTACGCTGCTTCTTCTGGCGTCTGTGCTTTGTGTCAAATTGTGGCAATGGAAGCTCTTCTCCCAGCACGCGTCTGCAGATTCTGCTATAGGCCTGGCCGACCAGTGTCTGTGTTCCGGTCAGCGGACAGCCGTTATTGGTAGAAATTACTACCTGCTCATCATCATAGACCGCACCAATTATATCGACACATAGAATATCTGAAATATCTTTCAATCCCAGCATCTGCCCATGGGCGATCATCTCCGGGCGGATCCGGTTAATGATCAGTTTCACATCCGGAATACCTGTGGAAAACAGCAGTCCAATGACCCGGTCTGCATCCCGTACCGCAGATATCTCCGGTGTAGTCACTACAAGAGCCCGGTCCGCACCTGCTATGGCGGTCTGGAATCCCTGTTCGATTCCCGCCGGGCAGTCCAGCAGGATGTAATCAAAATTTTCCCGCAGTTCCTGCAGAAGTTTTACCATCTGCTCCGGTGTCACGGCACTTTTATCCCTGGTCTGCGCCGCCGGGATCAGATAAAGTCCCGGAAACTGCCGGTCACGGATCACAGCCTGCCGGATCCGGCAGTTTCCTTCAATAATGTCTACCAGATTATACAAGATCCTGTGTTCCAGTCCCATGACTACATCCAGATTCCGCAATCCAATATCAGTATCGATCATCAGAACTTTTTTGCGAAGCATTGCAAGTCCGGCTCCGAGATTTGCCGTCGCTGTGGTCTTTCCCACCCCGCCTTTTCCAGATGTCACAACAATAATTTCACACATACAAAAGATTCCTCCTTTTTCTTTCAGTTGTTATCTTTTGTAATGTGACGGTTTTGTTATCTTTTCAATGGCTCTTTTATAGTTTGATTTAATCGGTAAAGCTATTGGATGATGTTCCAACGTTAATAGCCTGACCGTTTAATAACTCTTCTTCTGTGTTCTGTTTGAAGTAATACTTCATAACCTGATCTACAAATACGCAGGCATTGCTGGATCCGTAACCATAGGCGATACGTGTGGCAATGGCAATCTGAGGATTGTCCGCCGGAGCGTATCCGACAAATAACGCATGGTTTGGACGATTTTCGTTCTCCTGCGCAGTACCGGTCTTACCAGCCAGTGACACCTGCAGATCTTCAAACTGATCGTGCTCACCAATGGCCATTTCCATACCGCTGTGCAGAACCTGCCAGGTAGATGACGACAGATCTGTAATCTGATTATGAACCTGTGGCGTATAAGTTTCCAGTGTATTTCCATCTGAATCAGTCACCTTATTAAGCAGTGTCAGATCATACACCGTACCATTATTTGCAATGGCAGCAACATAACGTGCCAGCTGCGAAGTCGTATAGTTATGATTACTCTGTCCAATGGATGCGTCAATCGGGAATTCATCCGCAATTTTCGGTGTTCCCTCCGGAATCTCAATATTTGTCTTATCTGCAAGTCCAAATTCGGTTGCATATTTTGCAATGGCACTCAGACCTTTTTCTTCTTTGTACGTGTCTCCACTCAGACTTAAACGATATGCAGTCTCAGCAAAGAAATAGTTACATGAATCCCGGATCGCCTGAGATACCGTAATACTTCCATGGTTACGTGGATATACCCAGCATTTCAGGTTTAATCCGAGACGGTCAAATACACCCGTATCTGTAATGACTGTTCCGGTTGAAATTGCACCTTCTGTCAGTCCGGCAGAAGCTGTTACCATCTTGAAGGTAGAACCAGGTGCCGTGGTCTGCTGGGTTGCATTGTTATACAGTGGCAAAGAACCATCCTGCAGCAATGCGTTATAATATGCCGAATCCATATTATTGGCCAGACGGTTGCTGTCATATCCTGGATATGTTACACTGGCCAGTAATTCTCCTGTATTCGGGTTCATGATCACACAGGAACCGGTACACGGATCCAGAGCCAGCTGCGCCGGCGTGATCTGCATACTCTGAATCTTGCTTTTCAAGAAAGTATATGCGCTGGTAGAGCCATTTTTCAGGCTTGCGACTGCCGCATCATCCTGCGCAAGTACCCCCTGCTCATAAAGGATCAGGCATAACTGGCTTCCTGATATCTTATCATTATAGATCAGATATTTATAAACGATCTTGTCGAAAGCATTGCTGCTTTTTAACTGTTCTGTCACATAATTGATCAGCTGTGTATATACTTCACTTGTATCTGCATATTTTTCGTTCAGATTAAATCCGGTAATATTGATCCAGGAAGAATCAATGGCATGACGCAGATACTCCTGAACCGAAATTTTTCCGCTCTTCCAGTTCTGATATACATCATCGGACGTATCAATGGAAGAAGATACAAATACGGACTGATCCTGCAGCATTTTTACCACATAGGTAACCATCTCCTGCATTTCATCAGACAGATCATTATAAGCGGTATCTGACTGCAGAGCTGATGCGACCTCAGACAATGCAGCTTCTTTCCGGGCGGAAAAGGTCTGATATGCCTGCGCCTGTTCGGTGCCCTCTGCTGCCTGCGCCATCTGTGAAAGATTGATCACACTGTTTTCTATCAGAGCATTATATACTTTATATATTGGAATATAAAGTTCTGAGCTTTCACTGGTCTTTGCATTGATAATCTTGGAGTTTAAGATACCAGCCAGTTCCTGTTCCAGCAAGTCGTAAACCGCCATCTGTAAGGTGGCATCAATGGACAGATACACATCATTTCCGGCGGATGGCTCCGTATAATCTTTCTGTTCCAGAACTTTACCTACGTTGTTGACATATACCGTCTCAGAACCTTTGTTTCCCTGAAGCTGTAATTCCATCACCTGCTCGATTCCGGCTTTTCCAACCACATCACTGCGGCTGTAAGTCTCATCCTGTTCATGCAGGGAATCGTATTCGGAATCAGATATTTTTCCGGTATATCCTAAAATATGAGAAAAATATTCCGGATAATCATAAACTCGTTTGGTATCTTCCCGCACTTCAACACCCTGAAGATCCGATGCATGCTCCCGGATCATAGCCACGGTTTCATCGGAAACATCTTCTGCAATGCCAATGGCGATATATTTCTGATAGGAACTCAAGTAAAGTGCATAACGCACAACCATGATCTGATAAGCACGATATCTGTCATACGTTTCTGTATCTACCGCAAATTTATTCAACAGATATTCATACATCTGCTCCGGTGTTGCCGTAGATTCATCGTATCCAAGGGTTGCGTTAAATTTCAGATCCGCAACTTTCTTTCTTCCGTAAATATCTCTGCGGAAGCCTGCCAGTTCGGTTCCATCCACAAGAAAAGACAGCTCTCCGTTCGGATCCATATACAGATCCAGATCATTGACAATACTGTCTCCGTTTTTCTCGATCATATCGATCAGGGTACTGATCTCCGCATTCAGAAGTTTGGCACGTTCTTTGTTATTCGCATAAGTGCCGTTATCCTCTAATGTAACTGTATAGGAAAGTTCATTATGTGCAAGAAGTACACCATTTCTGTCATAGATATTTCCTCTGGTGCCTTCTACCTCGATTGTTTTCTCGATTTTCATCATGTAATCATTCAGATAATCGGAACCCTTTATGATCTGCAGGGAAAAAAGATGCTGCAGAACAAAGGCAAACAGGCAGACTATTACTACCCATACCACAAACAACCGGGATGTTACAATTTTTACAATCCATTCTTTTATCTTATCAACCAAATTTCGCTGCACTCCTTCGTTCAATTGCTTCCAGTTTCTCATTTATTTTCAGTAAAATGAAGTAGAGCAGAACTGCCACGATCATTGTATAAACCAGTTCCGGTAAAATCGTATGGATCAGATAATAACCAAACGAAAATCTTCCACGGAACCAGAACAGTGTAAAGTAAATAAGCAGATTACAGAAAAAATCACTGACTGCGATCAGTCCCAGCGGAAGTTTGATCTCATCCGGGAAAAAGATCCGCTTAAAAAATCCATTTACATAACCGATATACATATAGATCAGGGCATAAAATCCCACGATACTTCCAAACATTACATCCATCAGAAGTCCGGCAAAAAAACCGACAAACAGCCCTTCCTTTTTTCCGCGCATAAATCCGAAAGATGTAACCACAACGATCAGAAGATTCGGTGAGATTGACGCGATAGACAGTGCTTTGAACACTGTGCATTGTAAAAGGAAGCAGACAATGATCGTAATTGCCAGCACAATTTTCCTTCTCATAGCCTACTCCCCTCCCTGTTCATTTGTTGTATCCTTTGTCTGTAAGATGACAAACACATCATTCAAATGTTCAAAATCAACGATGGTCGCAATATGACCGGACTTGGTCAGATTATTGGAATCTGTCTGGATATCGGTAATGTAACCGATCGGAATTCCCTCCAGAAACATATCACTGATATTGGATGTCACGATCTGATCCCCAACTTTTGCCTGATCTTCTTTATCCCGAAGATCATCAAATTCAATCAGACTGGACTCGTTCATTGATTTTAAGCTTCCGCTGACAATACACAGATCCGATGTACTCAGATTTTTGGCACTGACATTGCTGTTGTCATCAATGATGGAACGAACTTTTGCATAATTCGGGCCGACCTGAATGACGATACCTGCCAGTCCGCCGTCAGCCAGTACGTTCATGCCTACAGAAATACCATCATTGCTGCCGCGGTCGATCAGGAACACGGAAAACCAGTTTCCTGCATCTTTGCCGATCACATTTGCAGCTACTTTCTCGTAATTTGCATAGCTCTGATCCATGTCATACAGTTTCTTCAGATTGTCCAGTTCTTCCTGATTTAACTGCACCTGGTTCAGATTTTCCTGTGCTTCTGCCAGCTGTGTACGCAGTTCTTCATTCTCTTTTTCCAGTTTTTTCTTTGTCTGCATGTGATCGCGCAAATCTGTCAGTGCACTTCCGAGCCGGTTCACACCTTTCTGCATTGGTGTGATCACCGCTCCGGCCGCAGCTGAGATCGGACCCGAACCGGATGCTCTCAGACTGCAGCCAATGATGGCAATACACAGAATCGTCATGATCAGCAGAACATATTTCGCCGGAAATTTGCTCTGTTTCTTTCTCTTCATACCATGCCTCTGCTATTCGAATTATTTAAAAATTTTTGTACGCATGCTGTAAGCCAGCCGTTTGAATTTGTCGTTTGTAACAACAAGGCTCAGACCTCTTACGACTGTCTCATCCGGTTCCTCACAGGTATTTACTTTGATATTAGTGATATCCGTAAATAATTTATCCATATCTTTGATATTGGAACCGCCGCCTGTCAGATAAATACCGGAATGAATGATATCTTTTGCCAGCTCTGGCGGAGTTTTCTCCAGAATCATCTTGATGGCATTGCAGATAGAATTGAGATTGTCTTTCATTGCTTCATAAACAGTCTCAGCTGTAATCTCCATCTCAATCGGCAGTCCGCTGACCACGTCCAGTCCGACGATGGTATAACTGCCCTCTTCTCCCGGAAGTGCACTTCCAATATGTTCTTTTAACTGCATGGCAGTCTTCTGACCGATGACCAGATTAAAGTTCTTTTTGATATAAGTAATAATAGACTCATCCAGACGGTTTCCGCCAAAGTGAAGCAGATCACTCAGCACCAGTCCGCCTAATGAAATCACGGAAATTTCTGTAGTATCAGCTCCGATATCTACGATCATGATACCAGTCGGCTCGTTGACATCAAGTCCGAGGCCTACTGCATCTGCAATCGGTTTATCACACAAAAGTACAGATTTCGGTTTCATTTTGCTCTTGAAAAACAGATCATAGAATGCCTTTTTCTCAACTTCTGTGATATCTGTCGGAACTGCAATGATAAACTCAGATCCTTTTACGTGGCCTTTCACATTTTTTTCAAGCATTTCCTGTACCATAGTCTGCATATTGTTGTAATCTGCAATGACACCGCCGGTAACCGGGAAGGACACATTGATGGTCTCCGGTGCTTTCTCATACATTGCATACGCCTCATCGCCATATGCATACAGCTGGTTTTTATTGATTACCGCAATGGTATTTTTCTCTTTGATGATCTTGTTGCTGTGTTTGCTGAAAATTTTAATATTACAGGTTCCAAGATCAATTCCGTATATATTTGCCATTATTCTCTCCCTTTCTCAAACAAAATATCCTGCTCACGGAAGCTAAAGTATCGATTATCTCCGATAATAATATGATCCATAAGTAAAATATCCAGTATCTCACCACTCTGTTTTATCTTTCGGGTAACCTGGATGTCTTCCCGGCTTGGTTCCGGATTTCCGCTCGGATGATTGTGCAGGATCACAATATAAACTGCCTGCTCCTGCAGCGCAGTCCGGTAAATCTCCCGGGCCGATATCAATGCCGCATTGCATGTACCGACAGAGATCACTTTCTCACCAATCAGCATACTCTTGCTGTCAAACATGGCAAGCATCAGGATCTCCTGCGTTTCATGCCGCATGCGTTCCATATAATAGAATGCAATACTTTCCGGGGACTCCAGTATCACCTGCTGTCTGCGTCTGGTACTCGCGATCCGCTTTGCCAGCTCGCCGACACATTTCAACTGTACTGCCTTCACATTACCGATCCCATGAATCTTCGTCAGCTGCTTCACATCTAGCTGCAACAGATTCAATAAGCCGTCCGGACCTGCATTCAAAATACGATGAGCCAAATCGACACACCGTTCTCCCCTGCTTCCTGTCCGGATGATGACACTGATCAGTTCCGCATCCGTCAGCGCTTCCGCCCCATACATCAGACACTTTTCATAAGGTCTTTCTGTATCCGGTAACTCTTTTACTGTCATATTTTTCTGCATAAGCCTTCCTGTTCTACTCTCTCTATGCAGTCGTAGATATCATAGCATAATTTTTTTGGACTGTATACCAGAAAAACACGAACTTTCTTTGTAATTCTCTTAAAATTTTATGAAGAAATTTTACAAGTCTGCTACATTTTTCGCTTTAAAGTCTTTCGTTACAATACCTGCATCCACTAATTTCTGCAGTGCCATCATAATTCCAAGCTTTGCGTGATACCAGGTCAGGCCACCCTGGAAATATACGGCATACGGCGGTTTGATCGGTCCGTCCGCACTCAGTTCAATAGAAGATCCCTGTACAAATGCTCCGGCTGCCATAATGACCTGACTGTCATAGCCCGGCATATCCCACGGTTCCGGTGTTACATAAGAATCTACCGGTGCAGCTGCCTGGATTCCCTGACAGAAAGCAATTACGCCCTCCGGGCAGCCAAAGGTCACAGCCTGAATGATATCGTGGCGGGACTCGGTACTGTTTGGAATCACCGGGAATCCGATCTTTTCAAAAATATTTGCTGCAAAAATAGCACCTTTTAATGCGCCGGATACAACCGTCGGAGCCTGGAACAGGCCCTGATAGAAACTCTGGATAACCCCCAGGGATGCGCCGACTTCTTTTCCGAGTCCCGGGGAAGTCAGACGGTATGCTGCGTTATCCACGCATTCTTTCTTTCCAACAATATAACCGCCGATCGGTGCCAGACCGCCGCCAAGGTTTTTGATCAGGGATCCTACGATCATATCTGCACCAACTTCCAGCGGCTCACGTTCCTCAACGAATTCTCCGTAACAGTTATCCACCATACAGATCACATCCGGTTTGATAGATTTTACGAAAGCGATCAGCTCCCGAATCCGTTCCACAGACAATGTCGGGCGTGTCTCGTATCCTTTGGAGCGCTGAATAGTCACCAGTTTTGTTTTTTCATTGATGGCAGCACGGATGCCCTCAAAGTCAAAATCACGGTTATTCAGCAGATCTACCTGACGGTAAGTAATGCCATATTCAGCCAGGGAACCCTTAGACGGTCGGATACCGATTACCTCCTCCAGCGTATCATACGGTTTTCCAACCGGGGAAAGTAACTCATCCCCCGGACGCAGGTTGGACATCAGTGCCAGGGCCAGTGCATGGGTTCCACAGGTAATCTGCGGGCGCACCAGAGCAGCTTCCCCGTGGAAACATTCTGCATACACTTCCTCTAAAGTATCACGGCCAATGTCATTGTACCCGTAACCGCTGGTTGCCTGAAAACACTCTGCGCTTACTCTGCATTTCTGCATGGCATGTACCACTTTTAACTGGTTGTACTCTGCGGTTTCATCTATTTTATCAAAACGCTCTTTTAACGTTTTCTCAATTTCTGCACCAAATTCATATACTTCTTTTGAAATACCCATATCAAGGTATTTCTGTCTGATCAGTTCTTCTGTCATAACCATCCTCCAGCTGTAATTGTATTTAAAATCTCATCCAGAATTCTGGAATCGTCATAATCATAATCCGGTTTATTCAGCCAGATGACATCCCGCTCCCGGCGGAACCATGTCAGCTGACGTTTTGCAAAATGTCTGGTATCCCGCTTCAGCAGATACACAGCTTCTACATAGGAAATTTCTCCCTCTAACCAGGAAAGGATTTCCTTATATCCAAGTCCCTGCATGGAAACCATACCTTTATGGCATCCCTGATCCCGCAGGCGTTTTACCTCATCCACCAGTCCATGTTCCAGCATCAGATCTACCCTGCGGTCGATTCGATCATATAAATGTGCACGATCATCATTTAACACAAAATAGCGGAAATCATACGGGGATTCTTTTGCCCGCTCCTGCTCATTGTGCTTTGAAATCGGTTCCCCTGTTTTTTCAAAATATTCCAGTGCACGAATCGTTCGTTTCACATTATTTGCATGAATGATCTCAGCAGAAGCAGGATCCACACGACGCAGCATTTCATGCAGATATTCATTGCCGTGTTCCTGTGCCAGCGCTGCATAATGCTCCCGCAGGGCAGAATCCTCTTCCTGCTCCGTAAAATCAATGTCATACAAAAGCGCCTGAATATAAAATCCGGTACCGCCGGCGATGATCGGGATCTGACCGTTGGCATAAATCTCTTTCAAGGCTGCTTTTGCCATCTCCTGAAAACGGACAACATGAAATTCATCCTCGGGATCCAATACATCGATCAGATAATGCTTTACTCCCTGCATTTCCTCCGGTGTCACCTTGGCAGAACCGATATCCATGCCGCGATACACCTGCATGGAATCTGCTGAGATCACGGCACCGTTGATTTTTTTTGCCAGGGCGATGGACAGATCTGTCTTCCCCACCGCGGTCGGGCCTGTCAGTATTAATAATGGTTGTTTTTTCTGTTCCTTCATCATAGTTTTACTGTCTCTTATATTTATCAGAATACTGGAAATCATCCCAGTTTTTTATCTCTCTATACGATTCTCTTAAATTTCTTTTCTATCTCATATTTGGTCATTGCCACGATCACCGGTCTGCCATGTGGGCAGAAATACGGATTTTCCAGTGTCAGCAGTTCATCGATCAGATGCTCAATCTCTGCTCTGGAAAGTTTCTGATTGCCTTTGACTGCCGCTTTGCAGGACATGCTTGCGATTTTTTCCACAACGAGATCCGGTGTATCTTTCTCCGACATGCCACCAAGTCCGTCCATCAGTTCCAGCAGCAGACTCTGTCCGTTCAGACCATATAAATTACCCGGAACTGCATTTACGGTATATTCTTTGCCACCAAAATGTTCGATCTCATATCCGAGTTTTTCAAACTCCGGCAAAATTTTTTTCAGCAGATTTTCTTCCTGCATCGTCAGGGAAAGAATGATCGGCGGGCTGATCATCTGGGACGTAAACTCTTTTTCCCGATAAGCCTTCATGGTACGCTCAAACAATACTTTTTCATGTGCAGCATGCTGGTCGATCATATAAAACTGATCCTGGAATTCCACCAGCCAGTAGGTATCAAACAGCTGCCCGATGATGCGGTGCTGCGGTCTGGCCTGTTTTGAGAGCAGTTTTAATTCTTCCTGCCTGTCCGAATTTGTTGCCAAAATAGTTGTTCCGTTTTGCTGCGTATCCGAATCTAAATACTCTTTTGCTTCCTGTTCTGCTACTTCAAACAAATTCTGTTGCACCGGATTCGAAATGATCGGTTCTGCTTTATTAGATACACACTCTTTTTCTCCCTGCAATGCAGAATTCTCTTGTGCAGCCGGATTTTTTTCAATATCATCCGCAGGCTCCACATAATTTTCATTCGAAATAGAACTCTGCATTTGGGCAGCACCCAATTCCTGTGATACACCTGAATTTACGTTCTCAGCTTCATGTACTTTATGCGCTTCCGGAATCTGTGCACCAGCATCTGTTTTTTCTTCTGCTTTTGTGTCAAATGCAATGTTCTCCCGAACCATCGCAGGATTGCTGCTTTCCGCTTCAGTTGCCTGTTGCATCGTTCTTCCAGCCAGCGGATCTCGTCCCGGATATTTCCGTTCATATGGGCTGTCCTTGGCCACAGCTGCACGCAGTCGTTCCAGCCGCTTTGTCTCAAATGGTTCCGGAGCCGCTTCCCGCGGGACCTCTATACGTTTTGCAGCCGCTTTTTCTTCACGAACCGCCACTTTCGGAATTAGCTCGCTTTCCCGCAGACGTCCGGAAATCAGTGCCACCAGCTGCTGATACAACGTTTCTCCATTAGAAAAGCGCATTTCCATCTTGTTTGGATGCACATTAACATCCACAAGGGTTCCGTCCAGGGAAATCGTCAAAACGGTAAAAGGATATTTGTGCTGCATCATAAAGCCCCGGTAGCCGTCCTCCAGAGACTTTGCGATCAGGCTGCTTTTGATATAACGTCCATTAATAAAATAACTTTCAAAATTGCGGTTTCCTCTGGCAATGATCGGCTTTCCGATATAACCATCCACGCAGAAACCTTCGTATTCTCCATGTACTTCCAGCAGATTTGCCGCAATATCACGACCGTAAATATGGTAAATAATATCTTTCAGCTGTCCGTTTCCGGAAGTATGTAAGCGGATCTGTCCGTTATTGATAAACTTAAAAGATACATCCGGGTGGGACAGGGCCATCCGCTCCATCAGATCATTGACATATCCCGCCTCTGTCTGAGCAGATTTTAAAAATTTACGACGCACCGGTGTATTATAAAACAGATTTTTCACCAGAAACGTGGTTCCATTTGGCGCACCAATCTCTTCCAGGGAAATCTCTTTTCCACCCTCGATCAAATATCTGCTTCCGGTAAACTGCTCCTGTGTCTTTGTGATCAGTTCCACCTGAGCCACCGCCGCAATACTTGACAGTGCCTCACCGCGGAATCCCAGAGAAGAAATACGCACCAGATCTTCTACTTTACGGATCTTACTTGTGGAGTGGCGGTAAAAAGCGATTGGAATCTGCTCTGCCTCGATTCCACATCCGTTATCTGTGATTCGGATCAGGGAAGTTCCACCCTCTTTGATCTCCACGGTGATTGCTGAAGCCTTCGCGTCAATGGCATTTTCCACCAGCTCTTTTACAACAGAAGAAGGACGCTCTACGACCTCTCCCGCCGCAATCTTATCTATGGTCTGTTCATCTAAAACTTCTATCTGTGGCATATGTGCCTCCTACCAGCGATTTTTAATCTTATTCTGGATTTCATATAATTTGTTCATAGCCTCAAACGGTGTCATATTTGTCAGGTCGATCTCACGGATCTCCTCAATGATATCATCATCTTTCACTGTGTCAAATAGCGACATCTGCGCCAGATCCACGTCGTCCGGCTGTTTCTGTTTTGCCTTATGCTGTGCCGGTATCTCCGGAAGATTTGCGGCCAGATTGCTCATATTCGCACGCTCCAGCTCTTCGCAGATCACCTTTGCACGCTCGATCACCGGATCTGGAACACCTGCCAGTTTTGCCACCTGGATACCATAACTTCTGTCCGCACCGCCAGATACGATTTTTCGTAAAAATACGATATCATCGCCTTTTTCTTTTACGGCAATACAGTAATTATTTACATTGGAAAGTTTGCCTTCCAGTTCTGTCAGTTCATGATAATGGGTTGCAAATAATGTCTTTGCTCCGAGGATCTTCGGATTGCTGATATACTCCACCACCGCCCAGGCAATGGATAAACCATCAATGGTACTTGTACCGCGGCCGATCTCATCCAGGATCAGAAGACTGCTGCTTGTGGCATTTCGTAAAATATTTGCCACCTCATTCATCTCTACCATAAAGGTACTCTGTCCGGAGGCAAGATCGTCGGATGCTCCCACACGGGTAAAAATACGATCCACGATACCGATATTGGCGCTCTGTGCCGGCACAAAACTTCCGATCTGCGCCATCAGCACAATCAGGGCATTCTGACGCATGTAAGTAGATTTTCCGGCCATGTTCGGTCCGGTAATGATCGCGATACGGTTATTTTTATTATCCAGATAGGTATCGTTTGCGATAAACATATCGTTGTCGATCATTTTTTCTACCACAGGATGGCGGCCGCCCTTGATATCCAGAATTCCTTTTTCGTTGATCTTCGGTCTCGTATAATCACTCTGCTCAGCCACAACGGACAGAGAAGCAAATACATCCAGTGCCGCAATTGCTTTTGCTGTATGCTGGATGCGAACTACCTGATCTGCGATGGTATTGCGGATCTGACAGAAAATGTCGTACTCCAGAGCCGTCAGTTTGTCCTCCGCACCAAGAATCGTTTCTTCTAATTCTTTTAACTCCGGTGTAATATAACGCTCCGCATTGGTCAATGTCTGTTTTCTTGTATAATACTTCGGCACAAGATCTTTGTAGGAATTCGTTACTTCCAGATAATAACCAAATACTTTATTAAATTTGATTCTCAGATTCTTGATACCGGTCTTTTCCCGTTCTTCCTCTTCAATCTTGGCCAGCCATGTCTTGCCCTCGGTCTTGGCATTGCGCAGATAATCCACCTGCTCGTTATAGCCGCTCTTGATCATGCCGCCTTCCCGGATGGAAATCGGCGGTTCGTCCTCGATGGACTGGCAGATCAGTTCATAAATATCCTTTAACGGATCCAGTTCCTCATCCAGTTCCCGCAGCAGCGGTGTTTTCAGATCCTGTAGCAGCGTCTTGATAGCCGGAAGCATCTCAAGAGAGGAACGAAAAGCGATCAGATCCCGGGGATTTGCAGTCTGATAAACCACGCGGCTGATCAGACGTTCCAGATCATAGATCGGGTTTAAATATTCCCGCAGTTCTTCTCTGCAGATCATATTGTTTTTCAATTCTTCCACCGCATCCAGTCTGGCCTCGATCTGTTTTTTGTCGATCAGAGGCTGTTCCAGATTGGCACGGAGCATTCTGGCTCCCATGGCTGTTCTTGTTTTATCCAGCACCCAGAGCAGAGAACCACGTTTCTGCTTTTCACGCAATGTTTCTACTAGTTCCAGATTTCTTCTCGTGGAACTGTCAAGCACCATAAACTTTCCGGTGGAATATGGTTCAATGGTGGTCATATGATCCAATGTCGTTTTCTGCGTCTCATACAGATATTTCAACAGCGCACCAGCTGCGATGACCCCACAGTTATAATCACCAAGCCCCAGTCCATCCAGGGAAGCTACATGGAAATGGCCTTTTAATGTAGTTGCTGCCAGCTCGTCTCCGAAATACCATGCATCCAGAGAATAGATTGTAATGCCAAGTCTGTGACGCAGCTCTTCCAGATCAATCCCGCTGACAAAAAATGCCTCATTGGAAATGATCTCAGATGGCATATATTTGCTGATCTCATCTAACAGCTTGCGCTCAGAATCCAGTTCTGTCACGTAGTAGGCACCAGTGGTGACATCCGCCACGGACACACCGTATTTATTATCCACGTACACTACGCACATGATGTAATTATTTTTTGTCTCATCCAATGCATTGGTATCCAGATTTGTTCCTGGTGTAACGATCCTGGTCACTTCTCTTTTTACCAGGCCTTTTGCCTGCTTCGGATCCTCCACCTGTTCACAGATGGCCACTTTATATCCTTTGGATACCAGTTTATTCAGATACCCTTCTACGGCATGAAACGGAACACCGCACATCGGCGCACGCTCTTTTAAGCCGCAGCTTTTTCCAGTCAACGTTATCTCAAGTTCCCGGGATGCCGTCAGTGCATCATCAAAAAACATTTCATAAAAATCACCCAGACGATAAAACAGGATACAGTCTTTGTACTCCTGCTTTGTCTCCATATATTTTTGCATCATGGGTGTTAATTCTGCTACATTTATCTCCATTTACTTCATCTCCTGTATGATCGCCTCTGCCACTTTTAATCCATCCATGGCAGCAGACATAATACCTCCGGCATATCCTGCACCTTCTCCGCATGGATACAGTCCCCGGATCTCACTCTGAAAACTTTCATCCCTGTGAATCCGCACCGGGGAGGATGTACGGCTCTCCACGCCGGACAAAATACAATCCGCACGGTTAAATCCACGGATCTTCCGCCCAAAGGCTTCCATTCCCTCACAAAACGCCTCATTTACCGATTCCGGAAACAGACTTCTCAGATTTGAAAAACCGCGCAGTCCTTTTACGCAGCTCTCAAAAGAACCGTATCCGGTGCTGGCTGTATTCTTCTTAAAATCACCGTATAACTGCTGCGGCACTTTACCGTCCGCAAGTTTCCATGCCTTTTCTTCTAACGTCCGCTGAAACGTAACGCCGGAAAGAGGATGCTCTGCATCCGGAAAATCTGCCGGTGTCACGGAAATAATAATGGCACTGTTTGCATTATGGCTGTCACGCTTGCGGTAACTCATACCGTTTACTGCCAGACGCTTTTCTTCCGAAGAAGCATTGACCACATAACCACCCGGGCACATACAAAAGGAATATACTCCTCTACCATTGGAAGCCTGATGTGTCACCTTATAAGCAGCTGTCGGCAGCAACGTCATATCAGCGCCGGTTCCATACTGGCTTTCATTGATCATCTGCTGTGGATGTTCCACACGCATACCTACTGCAAAGGATTTTGCAACCATCGGGATCTGACGCTCATACAACATCTGAAACGTGTCTCTGGCACTGTGTCCAATGGCGAGAACTATCCTGGAAACGGCCTTCCATTCCCTGTGATTCAACTCGATTTCTGAAATCTGACCATATTTGATCTGTAAATCCGTCACCTTCGTAGAAAAATGGAAGGTTCCGCCAAGACGGATGATCTCCTGACGCATCCGCTCTACTACCGTGCGCAGAACATCGGTTCCCACATGTGGTTTTGCCACATACAAAATATCTTCCGGTGCACCAAATTTCACAAAAGTTTCCAGCACATACCGGCTGCGTCCGAATTTGTCTTTTACTAACGTATTTAACTTCCCATCGGAAAAGGTACCTGCTCCGCCCTCTCCAAACTGTACGTTGGATTCCGGATTTAAGCTGCCACCAGCCCAGAATGCTTCCACATCCTGCTGACGGGCAGACACTTCTTTTCCGCGCTCATAGATATCCGGGCAGTAACCGCACTGCGCCAGCAGATAAGCCGCAAACAGACCGGCCGGTCCCGCACCTACGATGGCAATCGATTGTTTCTCTCCTGCCGCTGCATCCGCTTTTTTCGGAATTTGATAGGTCACCGGCTGAATTTCCTGCACATGTGCATGATTTTTGCGGATTTTCTGCTGTGCATCCACCAAAAGCTGCACCGTATATGTATAATTAAGTGCATCTTTTTTTCTGGCATCCACCGACTGCTTCATGATCTGCATGGAGATCACTTTTTTTGTTGGAATCTGCGCCAGCGCACATGCCTTCTGAAAGATTTCTTCTTTTGTGTGTGCCAGAGGCACCGAAATCTGTGACACTCGAATTGTCTTGTTCATATATTTCTCCAAATTATCCTGTTTCGTATGATTAATAATTTATTTTTACACACATTCGTGTTCGTTTCTTACTTTACTACTTTGCATCCTTGTTTCTGACTTTACAGCGCAATGCCGCCTGTCTGCCAGCCACGGTTCCACTGGACCAGGCCCACTGCAGATTATAACCGCCGCAGATGCCATCCACATCCACGATCTCACCTGCAAAATACAGCCCAGGTACTTTTCTTGACTCCATCTGCTCGGTCAGCTCTTCCACCGGAATCCCACCGCAGGTAACCTGGGCAAAAGAAAAATCCTTTGTTCCGGTTACTGTAAGCTTCACCTGTTTGAGCAAATGAACCAGTTCCCGCTGTAACTGTCGTCTTTTCGTCTCATTTACAGAAGCAATCGTGCGCTCTCCCAGATGTTTTTGTGCACAAAGCATTGCCGCAAGTTTTTCATTGACGATACCGGATAACAGTTCCTTCCAGGTTATGTTACCGGATACCTGAGTCATCTGGTTTTTCAAAAATTCGCGCAGCGCATCTTCTGTATATTCCGGTGCAAAATCAAGCACCGCTTCCACCCGCTGCTTTTCATCCAGCGCCAGTGATGCATATCGGCTGACCTGAAAAACTGGGATTCCGGAAATACCATAGTCTGTCATCTGTACTTCCCCGGTATCCTGTGCCACACAGGTTCCATCTACCAAAAGACTTACTGAAGCGTCTGCCCGCACACCTGCCGTCTGCTTTAACCATCCTGCGTCAGCCGTCAGCGCCGTCAACGCCGGCAACGGCTTCTTCACCGTATGTCCCAATGCTTTTGCATAAATATAACCGCTTCCGTCACTTCCGGTCTTTGGAGATGCCATACCTCCGGTTGCCAGAATACAGCTTTTAGAAGCAAACAGGCCGCTTTTTGTAACCAGCACAAATCCGTCTTTCTCACGCTGGATCTTTCGGATTCCAATACCGTTATACAGTTCGATCTGCAATGCTTCCACGCGGCGCATCAGTGCATTTCGAATGGTTGCTGCCTGTCCGCCTCTCGGATAACAGTAACCCTGCCGTTCTTTTGTCAGTACACCAAGCCCACGGAAAAATTCGATGGTATCTGCCGCGGAAAATGCCTCTAACATATGCAATACAAAGGCAGGGGTATCGCATCGATAAAAGCTCTCCCCCTGCATCAGATTCGTAAAATTGCATTTTCCATTTCCTGTTGCCAGGATCTTTTTGCCGGAAACTTCATGGTGATCCAGGATGGCTGTTTTTGCCCCTGTGGATGCAGCCTGAATGGCAGCCATCAGACCGGCTGCCCCTCCGCCAACTACAATTACATCATATTCTTTCTGTTTCACAAATACTCCTCTTACTTATCATCCTCAAAAAAATGTAAAATCTCTTTCGTCATCTCATCGTCCGACTCATCTTCTGATGCGTTGTTCTCCTTCAGTTCCTTTTTTGAGACACCTGTAACAGACTCAGCAAATACCACATCCGATTTTTTCTGTTTTTCTTTTCCCTCTGCATCAGAATCTGTTTTATCAGATTCTTTTTTTGTATCGTTTTCTGACGATTTCGCCTGCACATCCTCTGCTTCTTTATTCTTTTTGTCAGATGCGTTCTGCGCATGACCCGCCAGTTCCAGTTTTCTGCTTGTGCGGATTGCAAAGATCAGATAGATCGGGCTGATAATGCTGATGACTCCGTCCGCGATCAAAATATAATAAACTACATCTTTATACTGGCTTACTTTTCCGCCCGGATTCAATACGATCAGAATGGCAGCCGCCAGAAATACCAGAGCGATCAGCAGGAACACAAACCAGCCTTTATTATGCATACTCTTTAAATCAACCGCATTCTGCAGCTTAATAATGGCCGTCAGTAAAATGCAGATGCCGAGAAACAGTGAAAAATAAACAGCGATCTCATTGGTCCGAACCAGCATAAGAACGCCGATCAGCACGCACAAAACACCTGCGGAAAAACCATATTTTCCGATATCCCGATAACTTCCGGTCAGGAAATATTTCACGATCATTACAATGCCGAATACCACAAAAATTGCTCCGGCAATATAAATAATATAAATTTCCTTAAACTGCGGGACAAATATCATTGCCAGTCCGAATAATATGTAAATGATGGCAATTCCAAGAATCATCCCTGTTCCGATTCCAATTCCTTTTTGTTTCTTCTCTTTTGACATCCCGGCCTCCATGATATGCAACTATTCTCTTAATTCAAAATACCGACATTTACCTTAAATACATGCGAAATTTAGTGCATGGTTCTGATTAACGTAAGCATATATATCTTCTCAGTCCAAGTCATTCCTCAGACTGAGACAAAAAATTACTCGTGGTTCAGTATAGCACAAGCCACAGATTTTGGAAAGTCGTTTCCCGGGATTAATTTTTCACTTTTATCCATCAGCTCGAATAGTTTTCCAGAAAACTGTAAAGATTCTCCAGGGAAGAAAATGAAACACCATTTATCGCATCCTTTCTCAGATATTCCGGCAGATCTGATACTTTCAGACTTGTCTCGAAATACAGCCGGTCCGTATCACTGAAATAAACGGCCAGATATTCCCCGGATACTTTGACATAGTATTTCTCTTCTTTTAAATTATTCATACTTTCCACAGTTGTGCTGTCTGTACTGTTTTTCTGAGTAGAAGCTGTCGAATTTTCTTTGGATTCCTCGTTTCCGGATGCTGTCTGAATTGGTGTTACATCCGCGGAGAGCTGGCTGCCACCCATATAAAAGCCACCCCAGAAGGCAACGATGATCAATCCTGTGCAAATCAAAAAAGAAATGCGAATCATACGTGTCTGTTTCATCATACATAAAACTCCTTTACACGTAGTATTCACATTTCTTCTTTTTTTATACAGATGAAATGAATCATCCTCTTGTATCAGTTATGATCTTTTTCGTCATTTTTATAACAAATGGAACTTCTTCGCAACACGAATGATCAGTTCACCCTTCGGGAAACTGTGCAGTTCTTCCTCCGCCAGGCCTTTGATCAGCAGTAATGCAGCTGCATATACAACCATTCCCACCAGCACGGATACTACCACGCCGATCACATTGCTGTGTATTGCTTTGTAAACCGCAAAGTATACCGCATATACTACTATACTCATGATCACGGATGCGATCGCCGGTTTGACAAATGTCTTTCTGATATCCGGTTTGTACCCGGAATACTTTCTGACCGACGTACCGTTCAAAATACACATGATCAGAGAAAATGCAACAGTTCCGATACAGATACCATAAATTTTCAGATCCAGTCCGAACATAGCCGCAGCAATCACACCTGCGTGGAGCACCAGCGCAATGGATGCATTTCGAACCGGGATTTTCATACGGTCGATTCCCTGCAATACCGCGTTAGACAATGTGGAGATTGAGTAAAAAATAACACTGATTCCACCGGCTTGCAGCAAATGTCCTGCCAGCGCACTTGAGCCCGGGAACAAAAGCTGAATGATCGGATCTGCAAGCACCATAAGGCCTGCAGTACATGGCATGGCCACAATCATGATAAAACGCATGGACATACCGATCTTTGATCTGACCTGAGCATCATCTTTCTGCGCAAAAGCAGCAGCCAGTGCAGGTACACAGGAAGCAGCCAACGCTGTGGAAATGGAAATCGGTACGTTTGTTAAAACTCGATATTTTCCGGAAAAAATCCCCCACCATTCGGATACATCGGTTGCGGAATATCCCTGAATCGTTGCAATATTTTTAAACAGCCACTGATCCACGATAGATACCAGGTTGTAAATTGTAGTACTGAGCAAGACCGGAACAATGGTTCCAATCAGAATTCCAAAGATCACGCGATAGGATTCCGGCTCTTTCTGCGCTACTTTCCGCTCCCGTTTCATCGCTTTACGGAATTTCGGCTGAAACATGGAGAACACAAAGATGATAAAGGCAAGTCCACACAGCGCGCCCACACTGGTTCCCAGCGTTCCACCTGCAGCACCATAAGCCGCATCATAATGTTCTTTGCTTCCAAGTACTGTCGCAATTCGTTTACCATAAGCAAACAATACATAGGCAGCACCTACACTGACTACGGCGTTTACGATCTGCTCGATGATCTGGGAGACCGCACTTGGGATCATGGTTCCCATGCCCTGGAAAAATCCACGGAATACACCAAGTACCGCTACGATGATCAGTGTCGGAGCCAGCACCTGCAGCGCATATACGCCCAGTGGTGTCTGAAACAGTTTTGTCAACTCTTCCGCACCGAAAAATACAATAGCACAGGCAGCCGTACCAGTGATCAGCGCAAATACCATAGCGCCCTTAAAAACACGGTAAGCATTCTGCCGCTCTCCATTTGAAATTCGTGCGGAAACCATCTTGGATACCGCCATCGGCAGACTGTAAGATGAGATCAGCAGCAACAGACTGTAAATCTCATATGCACAGCTATAATAATCATTTCCATGATCACCGATGATCGCAGTCAGCGGAATTCGATAAACAAGACCAATGACCCTGCTGACTAAGGACGCGATCGCCAGAATCGATCCCTGCACCAAAAAACTTGTATCATTTTTCTTCTTACTCATATAATAACCTCTTTTCCTGTTTTCAGGAAAACGCAGCATTGTTTGAGCAGCTTATCTGTTTGCATACTCTTCCTCGCTTGCATAAAAAGCAATCTTATCTGCATAGGTATCTTCGGTCACACATACCCATGTTTTTCCCTGATTTAATCGGATCTCAGATCCGCTTTCATCATAATATCTCGTCGGAGACTGCAAGGAATCCTTTGTCCATGTGATCGGGATTGCAGCACCGTTTGTAACATAATAACCGGAACCGCCCGCCATAGTCTCCATATTCAAATATTCATCCTCGCTGCTCATTCTGTTCCATCCACAGGTCTGAATAATGATGTTCTTTACTTCCACCTGTTTGCCATTGTTTCCGTCTGTCTGAGCTTCTCCGTTCTGGAAACGTTTATACAGACCAGTCTCACTGTCATAGACAAACCATGGTTTATTCACCAGATATCCCGGTTCCACCACAGCAGCAGCCTGCCCGTCGTTCAGATAAAGCTGTGTATTGTCATCTTCTACAAACTGATAATGTCCGGTATAATCTGCCTCATGCTGTGTTCGGTATCCTTTCAATGCAATACCTGCCGCAATGCCTTCACCATCTGTATACGCATTATGAGGCGCTTTTCGATTAGAATCGCGGTGATACATAACGTTCTCCACACCGCCGTCCAATCCGCTCAGATTGTCGACATAATCCTCATTCAGAAGATCAATGGCATATTTAGACTGACCGTAGTGTGCATAAATAGCATCAAACTCCAGTGCCCAATGCACATAATAATGACGGCAGCTTCGAATGGACATGACTTTTTCCAAATTTGCATAATCCTGAAAGATCGCCATCAGACGTGTCTCCTGTCCTTCTACTGCAGCTTCGTAAACAATATCCGCATCTGTAATTCCATACTGTGGTGTGGCAACCTTTGTATTACCAAGCATCACCGCCAGCGGACGCTGCGCTGCGATTGTCTCATCAATCCATTCTCCTGTCAGATAACTGCGTGCCATTCCTTCCGGCACTGTCGGTTCCTGAACTTCAGATTCTGCCTCGCTTGCAGATGTCTCTTCGACCGGCTGTGACACTTCCGGTGTCGTTTCTTTTTTTCCGCATGCGGTCAGCATTGATAAGGATAACACCCCAACCAGTAACATAGCAAGTGCTTTTTTCATAAATTTACTCTCCTTTTTTCTTATCTGTTGTAATAAAGAGACGTAAAAGCCTCTTTTTTATCTTGTAATTCCCATGGTATCCAGAATTTTTCTCTGATGTGCCTCCATCAGTTCGGCATCTTCCGGAACCATGTGATCATAGCCCATCAGATGAAGCATACTGTGGGTGATCAGAAACACATATTCCCGTTTTACGCTGTGTCCGTACTCCTCTGCCTGCTGATATACTCTCTGCACACAGATCACGATATCTCCCAGCAGCACCTCGCCGGTATCCGGGTTGACACAATCATCTAGCTGGTCATCTACCCCGTCGAAATCAGCCGGATATTCATATGCGATCATCGGAAATGACAGCACATCTGTCGGTGCATCGATTTGTCTCATATCCAGATTGATCTCATGGATCCGTTCCTCATCCACCAGCGTCAGATTCACTTCTGCCTCATAAGGGAATCCTTCCGTATCCAGAGACTGTTCGATCACGCTCTCCGCCAGCTTTTTATAATGAAAAGAAAAACCCGGTGTCGTCTCACAGATAATATTAATTGTCATTTCGTCTTCCTCTGCTTTCTTTCTTAGCGGAACGCGCGGAGCGTTCTTTTTTCAGCTGTGCACTCTCATATTCATCGTATGCTTTTACGATCTTCTGTACCAGTGGATGACGCACGACATCCTGACTGGTCAGCTTACAAAAAGCAATATCGTCCACATTTTTCAACACTTTCATGGCTACATCCAGACCGGATTTTGCTCCCGGAGCCAGGTCTTTCTGGGATGCGTCACCGGTAACGACAACTTTTGATCCAAATCCGATTCGGGTCAGAAACATCTTCATCTGCGCCGGTGTCGTATTCTGCGCCTCATCCAGAATGATAAAGGCATTATCCAGTGTACGTCCACGCATATATGCTAACGGTGCCACTTCGATCAGACCTTTTTCCTGATTTTTAATAAAACTCTCAGCTCCCATGATCTGATACAGTGCATCATACAAAGGACGCAGATACGGATCGATCTTACTCTGCAGATCACCCGGCAGAAATCCGAGTTTTTCTCCCGCCTCAATGGCCGGACGTGTCAGGATGATTCTGCTTACTTCTTCGTTTTTAAAAGCGGTGATCGCCATGGCCATCGCCAGATAGGTTTTACCGGTTCCCGCAGGACCGATTCCAAATACGATCATCTTATTGCGGATCTGATCCACATAATCCTTCTGTCCCAGAGTCTTTGGTTTTACCGGTTTTCCCTGCACGGTATGGCAGATGATCTCGCTGTCTGCCTCAAGAAGCGGATGATTTTTCGTACATCCACACATCTCCAGTGCATAAGTCACCGTCTGTTCTGTAATATCATTTCCACGCTTTGACATGCCGATCAGTTCACTCATGACTGCGCATGCTTTCTCTACATTGCTGTCATTTCCCATGATCTTTAAGCTGCCATCACGTACTACCATCGTAACCTGCAGATATTTTTCAATCTGTTTTAACCAGGCATCGAACTTTCCGAATACATTTGACATGTGCTCAATCGGAATGTCCAACATCTGTTGTGTCAATTCCATATGTGCCTGTTCCTTCCTGTCTCATCATCTTTTCCGTCTCTGTCCGCCGGGTTGCCTTCACAACAGCCTCCAAAGACCCCTGCACGGAAATTTCCGTTTCAGTCGCTCTTATCATACCACTTTTCCCTGATATTTGAATACCTTTTTCTTCCAATTTCTTACAATAGTCCGTGAGTTTCTCTTCCGCCAGTGCTTTAATCTCTGCTTTGCTGTAAGAAACTTTTTCCACCGTGTACGATTCCTTTTCCCTCAAAATCACCTGCAGCGGCAGATAAAAATCCTTTCCGATACGAGGATACTGATAACTGCTACGCACAAGAAATCCTTTTGTCTGGCGGTCAAAAAAAGAAATCTGACGGTTTCCAAACACGAAAACCATGCCAAACCTGCAATTCCCGGTCTTTTGATACACTGTTTTTTCTAATGGAAACGCTGTTTCAAAAGGAATCGTCGTGCGAATATACACGTCTGCATCCGCATTGCAGTACTCATACGCTGCTGTCTCCCCGCTGTCATCCTGCAATTCCAGTATTCCGCTAACCAGCGGCGTTCCTTCCTCCACCGCATCACCTTTCTGTACCAGAGGGGTTCCCCTACGCACCACGATGGAATCCACGATTCCGGATACGTCCGCCAACAGATCTGTGGCATCTGTCAGTGTCTCATCCTGCTTCGCCTCAGCGCCCAACAGCTGTTCCTGCACTTCCAGATACAGCCTGGTTCCTGCCATCCGGACAGACACCCAGATAATATCTGGAAAATGATCACGCAGCAGCAATTCTGTCTCTTCGCAGTCGATACTGCTTTTTGGCGTGCCATATCCAACACCTTCCTGCTGCAGATAATCTGTCAGCACCTGCGTCGAATAACGACTGTTTCCGGATACATCCACCATCCAGATAAACCGCGACATGGAAAACAGCACCACAAACAATGCAACCAGACCCACCAGAAAAAAGCGGTGATGCCGGTAACGAAAGCGTAAAAAGGGCAGTCCGACCCGTTTTTCAATTCGGATCCGGGTTCCGCTTTTTCGCAGCATCGGGCGCAGCCTGCGGAAAGCCTGCAGACTGATCCAAAAATGATAGCCGTCATCCTCCGGTTCAATGTCCCACAGAACGATTCCCGCATTTCCACAGAGATTAAAAAAACGCTCCGGCGAATATCCGGTCAGGTGCACATACAGATAACCCCGAAAAAATTTGATCACTTTCAGCACAATACGCGTCTCCTCACATACCATATTCCACTCGGTCGATTCTTCCTGTGATTCGCATATCTTCGCTGGTGTAATATTCGATTTTTAGCTGTTCCCCTGTAATTTCCACCTGTCCCTGTTTCAGGGAAAGCCGGATCTTATCCTGGCGGTATTCCAGAATGCCCTTATAGTTTTCCACCATCAGGTCACTTCTGCCTGTAACGGTAATGATTGCCGCCTCAAACATCAGATCTTTTGGCAGCTCCAGGCGCTTTGTCATCTGATCAGCCACTGTTTTGCTTTTTCTCTTCATACCATCATTATATGAAAAAGCTGCATCCTTATAACTCATGATTACGATTCTGATTTTTAATACATGTTATTTTTTACATCATTTTATCTTTGCAGCTGACTTTACTTTTCCACCTGTATTTTTATTTATGATATGGTTCCTTACAGCTGATCCGATAAGCCCGATACACCTGCTCCAGAAGGATCACACGCATCAGCTGATGCGGAAATGTCATATCCGAAAAACTGAGCAGCATATCTGCCCGGTTCAAAACTGCATCCGAAAGTCCCAGGGATCCCCCGATGACAAATCCGATATCACTGACTCCGTGAAGCCCAAGTGTATCTATTTTTTCTGAAAAAGCGACCGAATCCATTTTTTTGCCCTGAATGGCCAGCGCAATGATAAAACTGCCATCTTTCATCTGTTTCAGCAGTCGTTCTCCTTCCTTTTCCTTGATCTGCTGATTTTGTAATTCACTGGCATGATCCGGTGTTTTCTCATCCGCCACTTCCACAATTTTCAGTTTACAGTACCGGCTCAGGCGCTTTTCATATTCCTCAATGGCCTGACGGTAAAATTTTTCCTTGATTTTTCCTACAGTATAAATTGTTATGTTCATACGCAACATTATTTCACAACTGAAATTTTCTGTAAAGAAATTTTTCGTAATAGGCTTTTTAATGTAAAAAATATGTGCTATAATGATTTCAAATTATATTAACCGTAATATTCGGTGAAAACATAGTGGAGGAATATCATGCAGTTACTGGAAGAAAAGATTAAGACAGACGGCGTGGCCGTTAATGAAGATATTTTAAAGGTAGACAGTTTTATCAACCACAAGGTTGACCCGTTGCTTATGAAAGAGATCGGCAAAGATTTCGCCGCACATTTCGCAAATCAGGGAATCACAAAAGTTGTCACCATTGAAAGCTCAGGTATTGCTCCTGCCCTTACCACAGCGATCGAGATGGAAATTCCGATGGTTATTCTGAAAAAACAGCCATCCAAAGTTCTGAATAAAAACCTGTATCAGACAATGGTTACTTCCTTTACAAAAGGAACAAGCTATGAACTGACACTTTCCGCAGAGCAGATCGATGAGACAGATCACGTTCTGATCATTGACGATTTCCTTGCAAACGGCGAAGCAGCTACCGGTGCGATCCGCCTGTTAAGAAAAGCACATGCTACTGTTGCCGGTCTTGGAATCCTTATTGAGAAATCATTCCAGCCGGGTCGTGACAAACTGACTGAGCAGGGAATTCATGTATACTCTCTCGCAAGAATTTCCAAACTGGCTGAAAACCATATCGAATTTATTCCAGAAGAAGCGTAATCAACGGATTATCATTCCAATGGCAAACAAAAAGCCGAAGCACAGGATTTTTCCTATGTTTCGGCTTTTTAAATTTCTGTATTTCTACTTTTTGATACAATGTCGGAAGGCCGGCAGCAGGAAAGCATCTGCAAATATCCATGCCAGCACATTTGCCAGACAGATTCCAATAAATCCGATGGTCGGTGCTAATGCAACACCCGCAATGGTTCGCGCGATCATCTCGAGCACACCCGCAGTCATTGCGAAACTGGAAAATCCCATACCCTGAATGGAAAAACGCACGGTATTCACCAGTGTCAGCAGACAATATCCTAACGTACTGACAAGCAGATACAGGAAAGAATACTCTACCACTTCCGGGTTTGGTTCGCTCAAGAATAACATCGTCATTGGTTTTCCAAGCAATAATACAATCGGAATACAGATTC
Source organism: Lachnospiraceae bacterium (assembly GCA_963617435.1). Lineage (GTDB taxonomy): Bacteria > Bacillota > Clostridia > Lachnospirales > Lachnospiraceae > Eubacterium_I. The sequence goes on along the minus strand of CAVEOS010000013.1, from coordinate 18,446 downwards.
CAGACCAGATAAATCCGCAGATGGATGCTTTTTTCAATCCGTCACTGACACGGTCCTTTTTACCTGCGCCGATATTCTGGCCCACATAAGGCGCCATGGTCTGTCCCAGAGATTCGATCGGACAGGTGATCAGGTTATTGATCTTCTGCGCCGCTGTCACACCTGCCACAGCCACAGATCCAAGTACATTGACTGCTGCTGTGATAACCAGTGTACCAATGGCTGTAATAGAATACTGCAATCCCATCGGAATTCCGATACCGCATAAACGCATCGCATAACTTTTGCGTAGCCGCCACTCATCTTTCGTTGCTTTCAGAATCGGGAATTTTTTCTTCATATAAAACAGGCAGATCAGACCGGAAACACCCTGTGAAATTACCGTTGCAATCGCTGCTCCTGCCACGCCCAGAGGAATTGGAATCATCAGCACAAAATCCAGTGCAATATTCAACACGGAGGATAAAATCAGGAACATCAGTGGTGTCTTGGAATCGCCGAGGGCTCTCGCCACACCTGCCAGGAAATTATACAGAAACGTGAACGGAATTCCAAGGAAGATGATCAGTATGTAAATATACGCATATTCAAAAATATCCTCCGGTGTCCGAAGCAGCACCAGCATATTTCTTGTAAAAATTGCCACAAAAAATGTGATCACAATACTGAAAAACACACACAACCAGGTACTGTTTGTCACATATCTGCGCAAATCCACCTCTTTATTTGCTCCAAAGGCCTGGGCGATCGGAATGGAAAATCCGTTGCAGATACCGATACAGAACCAGATGATCATAAAGTTTAAGGAACCGGTCGCGCCAACTCCTGCCAGCGGCTGTACGCCAAGCACCTTACCAACGATCATCGTATCCACCATACTGTACAACTGCTGAAACAGCATACCAAGACACAGTGGAACTGCAAAATTTATAATGTGCTTCAAGGTAGAACCTGAAGTCATATCCTTTGTCATATCATACTCCTCCTCAAATCTCTCTATGTTGAAACAATTTAAAAACTCACTATATACTATAGCAAATATCCTCTTGCATCCATAACAGAACTGACATAAAATATAACAAAAGCGACTTATTTAGATTCATTTGGAGATAATTATGAAAAATACTATAACAATCTCGATTCAGGATGATTTCTGGGAAAACCGTGCACACGGCGATACCTCATTTCCCTGTGCCGCTTATTATACCGATGCCAATACCCACGATATCCGCTGGCACTGGCATGAAGAATATGAATTATCCATTGTCCGAAGCGGCTCCTGTCCGTTATCTGTCGGAACCGATCATCTGACGCTGCATGCCGGAGATGCCATTTTTATCAATACCGGAACCTTACATTCACAGGAAACGACCCAGGCCACGAAAGATTTTTACAAAGAAGACCTCGTCTTTCACGGACGGCTGATCTATGGTTCCAAACATACACTCTTTTGGCAAAAATATATGGCACCTATTGCGACATCCAGCATTTCCCTGCCCTACATACACCTGACACCTGCAGTTGCCTGGGAAAAAGAAATCATTACCCTGGTTTCCGATGCTACAGAAATTGCCCGGGAAAAACCTTTTGGCTATGAATTTTATATCCGTGAAAAATTATCCCGGATTTTCCTTCTGCTGGCCCAAAACCGGACAGAGCTTGCCTCCCACAGTCAGAACGAAAGTTCTCAGGAAATGCAGCATATCAAAAAAATGATCCGGTATATTCAAAACAACTATACCGAATCTATTTCACTGAAACAGCTGGCGCAGACCGCCAATATCTGTGAACGGGAAGTACAGCGTTCCTTCCGCAATGTCATCCGGCAGTCTCCGATTCAGTATCTGATCCACTATCGGATTGAGAAAGCCTGTCATATGTTAGATTCCGGGGAACAGAGTATCATTGATATCTGCAATAGTTGTGGATTTTCCAGTCCAAGCTATTTTACGAAAACATTTAAATCGATCATTGGGTGTACCCCTAGGGAGTATCGCAATACACGATGACGCAAAAACAGGAAGGGATGATTTTTCCCTTCCTGCTGCCTTTTTTCAAAATTCTATTTCCTTTATTCCGGATGGCATCTGCCGCATGGTTCATAGCCCTGCTGCTGAAGTTCTGCTGCGGTTCCGGTGTATTCCTGACGGTTATTTTCTTTGATATCCGCCACACTGGAACAATCCGGCGTATGATATTTCATCGTATTTGTATTTAACACATATGTCTTTTCCGTTGCTTGAGACTGCTGACTGGATGCTGTAGATGTGGATGCAGACTGTGCCGCGGCCTCTTCATCGGTCGCCTTTCTGCTGTCTCCGGTAGCATAATCAATAACAACTCCCGGCTGCACGTTATAGACATAAACGTTATAGCAGACACTTGCTCCGTTATCTTCCACGGATTTTGCTTCCATTTGCACACCGGATGCTACCAAATTATCCCCCTCAAAAATCGGAGTTACACGATAACGCACATGCGCATTGTTCTGTTTTACATAATCTGCCACTTCATCCTCAAAAGGCAGCATTCCTGTCACATTCAAATAACGTGTACCTGTGATCAGATTCTTCTCATTCGCATTTTCACCGCTGAGCTGATATCCGATCAAGTGACAACGATTATACAAATAGTTTCCATCAATACCCTCATATTTTATCGTATGCCAGCCGCTTGGTTTTACCTGACCGATAGCACCACGCTCCTCCGTTGGCATCAGGTCAATACCGACAATCGCATTTGCCACACCGCATCTGCCAAGGCTGTCCAATTCTGAGTAATCCTCATAAGATGTTGTCTGCATGTCAGCATTTGAAAAATCAGGTACGTTATTGTTGATCGTTACATAAGGCTGGCCGGAATACGCCGGAATGCTGTCCAGCGATATACTTTCACTGATCTGTAATCCAGTATTACTGTCTGTTGTGATGGCCTGACCGCCATTTTCTGCCTGTGTGGTACGCGGTTCCAGCGCCTGAGACAGGGAACATGCCGAAGTAAGGACGGTTGCCGCTACGATCAGCGGAATCAATACTGCACGCATTGTTTTTGTCACTTTATGTAACAAATCTTTTTTCTTTTCGGATGCTGCAGATGCAGCACCTGTTTTGTTATCCGTTGCACCTTCTGTCGTTTTTGCTTCTTTCTCTTTTCCGGTATTTGAAGAATCTTCATCCAGCTCATTGTCCACGATTCCTGCATTCTCTTTCAAAAATGCCCGCAGGCTCTCGTAATCTTCCGCAAAAACCATCGCCTGCATACCGGCTTTTCGGGCGCCTTCCACATTGTCTTCCCGATCATCCAAAAACAGACATTCTTCCGGGTTCAACTGATATTTTTCTAACAGACATTCATAGATCCGCACATCCGGTTTGATCAGATGCACATCCGAAGAAATCATGACACCTTCAAATGCTTCCAGCGGAGAAAACTTCGGAAAATACCGGTAAAATTCATCTGCGGCCGCATTGGAAAGCACATACGTCTGGTATCCCCATTTCCGTGCATCCTCACATAGTTTTATGGATTCTTCCAGCGGTTCCATACAGATATCCCATCCGTACACACATTTCTTTAACTCCTCATGGTATTGCTCCGGGATTCTTTTTGCCACGCTCTCATACATTTCCTCGATAGAAATTGTTCCTCTGTCCCGCTCTATCCATTCTGGTCCCTGGAACAGTTCTTTCCTGATCAGGTCTCTTGCTTCCTCGGAAGAAACATATTCCCGCAATGGAACTTCCGGATCATAACGCATGAGTACATTTCCCATGTCAAATACTAAATGCTTGATTTTTGCCATAACTTACCTGCCTTTTTTAACCCAAAGAATGTCACCCTGCATATCCACATATAAAATCGTATATGGAATATCCAGAGTGACATTCTCATTCATATAATTTTTATTTCAAAATGATATCCTAGCGGATTCCGGTTACCTCATAACCTTCCTCTTCTACTGCTTTTTTCAGTGCAGCATCCTCTACGGAACCGGATAACTGAACAACAGCAGTTCCTTTCTCATGGCTTGCCTCTGCGGATGCAACACCATCCAATGCCTCTAATGCTTTCTTTACATGTGCCTCGCAATGTCCGCACATCATACCTTTGATCTCGATTACTTTCTCCATGTCATTCTCCTCCTGTTTTTCAGCCATTACATCTGTATTTACTACAATCTGTACATCCTGCTGATTCTGATTCTTCTTATGATTTTTCTTTTTATCTCTCTTTGTACTGTAAACCTTTACAAAATTCAGACGCAATGAATTGGTTACCACGCAGAAGCTGGATAAACTCATGGCTGCCGCTCCGAACATCGGGTTTAATTTCAGTCCAAACCAATGATACCACACTCCGGCGGCAATCGGAATACCTATTACGTTATAAATAAACGCCCAGAACAGATTTTCGTGAATATTTCGAAGTACTGCACGGCTCAGACGGATGGCTGCCGGTACATCAGAAAGACTGCTTTTTACCAGAACAACATCTGCCGCATCCAGGGCCACATCCGCACCTGCTCCGATGGCAATTCCCATATCCGCACGGGTCAAGGCCGGAGCATCATTAATTCCATCACCAACCATGGCAACTTTTCCACGCTGCTGCAATTCACGGATGACACGTTCCTTACCATCCGGCAGGACACCTGCAATAACCTGATCTACACCTGCCTGCGCACCGATTGCTTCAGCAGTACGCTCATTATCACCGGTCAGCATAACAACCTCAATTCCCATATTCTGAAGCTGTGAGATTGCCTGCGGACTGTCATCTTTGATAACATCAGCTACCGCAATAATACCAAAAAGTTTCTCCTCTGTTGCAAAAAACAGCGGTGTTTTTCCCTGTTTTGCAAGTTCTTCTGCCTGACGCTGCATCTGCTCGGAAACGGCTGTTTTTCCGGAAATAAATTTCAGATTTCCGCCAAACACACGCACACCGGAAACAATTCCTGACAGACCATTACCCGGCATTGCCTGAAAATCATCAACGGCAGAAACGGTGATCTGCTGTTCTTCGCCGTAAGCCACAATCGCTTTTGCCAGCGGATGCTCACTCTTTAACTCCAGAGCTAATGCTGTCTTCATTAATGTATCTTTCGTGATACCCTCACCCGGTATCATATCTGTTACTTTCGGTTCACCCTGTGTGATGGTACCGGTCTTATCCAGCGCCACAATATCCACTTTTCCAGTCTCTTCCAGAGATACCGCGGTCTTAAATAACACACCGTTTTTCGCACCAACGCCGTTTCCGACCATGATGGCAACTGGTGTCGCAAGCCCTAATGCACATGGGCAGCTGATAACCAGTACGGAAATTCCTCTTGCCAATGCAAAGCCGAAATCCTGACCAACTAAAAGCCATACAATAATTGTCACTACTGCAATGGAAATTACTGCCGGTACAAAAACACCGGATACTTTATCCGCCACTTTTGCGATCGGTGCTTTTGTTGCAGCCGCATCGCTGACCATCTGAATGATCTGGGAAAGTGTCGTATCGTTTCCAACTCTGGTTGCCCGGCATTTTAAGAATCCGGACTGATTTAAAGTAGCTGCAGATACGCTGTCACCCTCTGCCTTGTCCACCGGAATACTTTCACCGGTCAGGGCAGATTCGTTTAACGCACTGTTTCCCTCAAGGATCACACCGTCCACCGGAACGCTCTCACCCGGACGAACAACAAAAATATCTCCGATCTGTACCTGCTCCACCGGAACAGAAACCTCCTCGCCATCCCGCAGAATCGTTGCTTTTTTCGGGGCAAGCTGCATCAGACTCTTTAATGCATTGGTTGTTTTTCCTTTGGAGTAGGCTTCCAGCATTTTTCCAACTGTAATCAATGTCAGAATCATCGCTGCGGACTCAAAATAAAACTCATCCATGTACTGCATTACAGCATCCATATCCATCCGCATCTGTGCACCGGTCATAGCAAATAATGCGTAAGTACTGTATGCAAAAGATGCACCGGAACCAAGCGCTACCAGCGTATCCATGTTTGGAGACTTGTGCAGCAGGCTTGTAAATCCACTGATAAAAAACTTCTGGTTGATGATCATGACCAGAATGGTCAGAAGCATCTGATACAGTCCCATGGCCACATGATTTCCTGCCATAAAAGAAGGAAGCGGCCAGTTCCACATCATATGTCCCATAGAAACATACATTAACGGAATCAGGATCACAACAGACGCGATCAGACGTTTCCGCAATTTTGGTGTCTCATGATCCTTCAATGCCTCCTCATCAAAAGCCGGTGCAGATGTGTTCTGCTCTCCGCCCTGCAAAGAAGCACCATACCCCGCCTGGGTAACCGCCTGTATAATATCTGACGGTGCTGCCGTACCTTCCACGTTCATGGAATTGGCCAGCAGACTGACGGTAACGGAAGTTACGCCGGGTACCTTCGCCACCGCTTTTTCCACATGAGCACTGCAGGCCGCACAGCTCATGCCTGTTACTGAAAATTTATCCATAAAACTCTTCACCTCATTTATTTTCTCTGCTTATGCAGATTTTATCCATTTGCTTTCATCAGAATCACATCAAATCATACAAATTGAATTTCATCTATGCAGTTCTGATCAATTACACATACAGCAGAATCCTTTATTTCATCAACTTCTGCATCGTTGTAACTAACTCATCAATGACACTCTCATCGCCATTTCGCACATTTTCTACCACACAGGTTTTGATATGATTTGCCAGCAGCACTTTATTAAAACTGTTCAATGCCGCGTTGATCGCTGCCACCTGCGTCAGAATATCCACACAGTAGGCATCTTTTTCCAGCATACCTTTCACGCCACGCACCTGACCTTCGATGCGGCTGAGCCGGTTCATCAGATCCTTATACTCTTTCGCGTCACGTTCTTTTTTCTTATGACAACAGCAGCAGGATTCTTCCTGTACCGGAGTAGTTTTCTCTTTTTCCATCTATTCTATCCACTTCCTTTTTTCATTATTTCAATCGTTCTGATCAATACGGGCTTATTATATACCCCCTTAGGGTATATTTCAAGTAAAAAGTATCCGGAAAACACATCAATGATAAAAAATATCAAAAATGCATTTTCCGGATCGGTCAATTTCTTATTCTCTCTTTTTCAAATTCTCTTTTTTACACATACAGATTGACCTGTCTGCTCTTCCAGCAAAACTCCCGTCACATCTACACAACTTTCAAAACTACATTCTCTCAAGAATGGTATCCAAAATACAACCTGCAGCCTCTTTTTTACTCATCAGCGGAAGCTCTTTTTCCATATCGTTTGCGATCAGTGTGATCACATTGGTATCGGTACCGAATCCGGCACCTGCCACTTTCAGGTTATTGGCCACGATCATATCCAGATTTTTCTTTGCAATCTTGGTTCTGGAGTTCTCCAGCATGTTCTGTGTCTCCATGGAAAAACCGCATAAGAACTGATGTGTCTTAGAGGCACCAAGAGTTGCCAGAATGTCTTTGGTCCGTGTCAGTGGAATCGACATATCGTCCTCTTTTTTCTTGACTTTCTCCGTGCTGACCTGTGCCGGGCGATAATCTGCCACTGCAGCAGTCATGATCACGATATCCGTCTGCTCATATTCCTTTGTCACTGCCTCATACATATCCTGTGCGGAGATCACCGGTTTTACTTTGACAAACATCGGCGGTTCAATCGCACAAGGACCTGTCACCAGTGTCACATCCGCGCCACGCAGCATCGCATTTTCCGCAATGGCATAACCCATTTTTCCGGTGGAATGATTTGTGATATAACGCACCGGATCAATGGCTTCCTGTGTCGGTCCTGCAGTTACCAATACCTTTTTGCCTGCCAGATCTTTCTCGAAAGCGATCACACGCATGATATGCTGGAACAGTACTTCCGGCTCCGGCATCTTTCCTTTTCCCACATCTCTGCAGGCAAGCATACCGCTGGCTGGTTCAATAATTTCCTTTCCATAGGAAGCCAGCACTTTTAAATTGTCCTGCAGAATCGGATTTTCATACATATTTGTATTCATCGTCGGCACGATCAGCATCGGCGCTTTGCATGCCATCGCAGTGGTCGTCAACATATCGTCTGCGATTCCATGCGCCAGCTTTCCGATCACATTTGCAGAAGCCGGTGCGATCATCATCACATCCGCCTGCTGTGCCAGACTTACATGCTGAACATCAAACTGAAAATTCCGGTCAAATGTATCCACCAGGCATTTATGTCTTGTCAATGTCTCAAATGCAGTCGGATGGATAAAATTTGTCGCATTCTGCGTCATGATCACATGCACATCTGCATGCTGTTTGATCAGCATACTTGCCAGTGATGCAATTTTATAAGCTGCAATACTTCCTGTCACACCCAGTACAACGGTTTTTCCTTTTAACATGATTTCTTTTTACTCCTCATCCAGTCTTGCTTTATCGAATAACTGGCCGTGTTTCTCATAATTTGTCACCCGGTCAATTCGATTGATCTCGTCCACAAAAACAACTGATGGTTTGTGTGTTTTTGCTTCCTCCGGCGTCATATCCGCATAAGACATAATGATGACTTTATCCTTAACGGAGGCACAGCGTGCTGCTGCACCGTTTAAGCAGATCATTCCGCTTCCACGCTCTCCGGCAATGGTGTATGTCTCAAAACGTGCGCCGTTATTGACATTAACGATCTGAACTTTCTCATACTCGAGAATACCTGCAGCATCCAGAAGATCCTCATCAACGGTGATACTTCCTACATAATCAAGTGCAGCCTGTACCACAGTTGCACGGTGAATTTTTCCTTTTAACATCTGAAGGATCATAAAAACTTTTTCCTCTCTACTTTTACAAATTTAATTAAATCATGAAGTTATCGATTAATCTTGTTTTTCCAATATACACTGCCATAGCAACCAGTGCCGGACTCTTCAGTTCTGTTACCTGCTGCATTGTCAGACCGTCTACCGCTTTGACATAATCAATTTTTGCCAGCGGCTCTGTCTCAATGTTCTTTTTCATTACTTCTACTAATTTTACCGCATCTGTCTCCCCTTCTTCAACCATTTTCTGGCCCATAAAGATGGTTTTGCTCAAAATAAGTGCTGCTTTTCGCTCTTCTGCAGACAGATAGATATTTCTGGAACTCTTTGCCAGTCCGTCTTCCTCACGGATGATCGGGCAGCCGATTACTTCCACATTCATATTCAGGTCATCTACCATATGTTTGATGACGGCCAGCTGCTGTGCATCTTTCTGTCCAAAATATGCACGATCCGGCTGAACGATATTGAATAATTTGCTGACTACGGTACAAACACCACGGAAATGAACCGGACGGCTCAGTCCGCAAAGTTCCTCTGTCAGAACCGTCATGTCCACAAAAGAACTGAATCCATCGTGATACATTTCTTCCGGTTCCGGATGGAAGATCAGGTCAGCGCCAAGGCTCTCACAGAATTTGCTGTCTTTTTCCAGATCTCTCGGATAGCTCTCCAGATCCTCTGTCGGTCCGAACTGCATCGGATTGACAAAAATGCTGACAACTGCTTTGTCATTCTGCTCTACGGCTTTGCTGATCAGACTGCCGTGTCCTTCATGAAGATAACCCATGGTCGGTACAAATCCGACAGTCTTTCCTTCTTTTCTCCATCCTGCTACAATATCTCTTACTTCTTTTACTGTTGATACAACCTGCATTTTTCTATTCTCCTCTAAACTTGTTTTTTGATTTTTATTTTTGTTCTTCTACCCACTATACACTTGTATAAAACTCTATACTTTTGTATAAAATGAGAAGTGAACACTACTTGTATTAACTTTCAAAATCAACTAACACTGTTAGTCAATTTCATTTTTTAATACAATTTTTCAATAACTTCATCTGAAATCGCATATGTATGTTCCGGTGCCGGGAAGGTACCCGCTTTTACCTCTGCAGAATAATCTGCAAAGGCCTGTTTCATGATCTCACCCACATTTGCGAAACGTTTCACAAACTTCGGTGTAAAATCAGAGAACATACCAAGCATATCCTGATTTACCAGAACCTGTCCGTCACAACCTGCTCCTGCTCCGATTCCGATGGTCGGAATAGAAACGTTTTTTGTGATCACTTCTGCAAGTTTTGACGGAACACACTCCATTACAAGCATAGAAGCACCTGCTGCCTCAACTTTTTTCGCATCCTCTACCAGCTGACGGGCTGCTTCTTCGCTTTTGCCCTGTACCTTAAATCCACCAAAGGCATTGATGGACTGCGGTGTCAGTCCGATATGTGCGCATACCGGGATATCTGCTGCCACGATGGCCTCGATCTGAGGGCACACTCTGGCACCGCCTTCCAGTTTTACTCCATGTGCATGTCCCTCTTTCATCAAACGTCCTGCATTTAAAACTGCATCATAAACAGATGTCTGATAAGACATAAACGGCATATCTGCCAGAACAAAGGCATTTTTTGCGCCTCTGCTGACTGCTGCTGTATGGGCGATCATGTCTTCCATGGTAACCGGTAACGTATTTTCATACCCCAGCATGGTATTTCCAAGAGAATCACCGATCAGTAAAATCTCAATTCCTGCCTCATCCATGAGTTTCGCCATGGAATAGTCATAACAGGTGAGCATCGTGATCTTTTCTCCGTTCTCTTTCTGTTTTTTCAACGTAGAAACTGTTGTTTTCATGATTTTAAAATCCTTTCCATCTCAGAATAATCCCGCTCCGGATGTTTCATTTTTGCAACGTTCAGCACTTCTTCGGACAAATCCTTATAGATTTTTTGTTCTGGTGCCGACAGGCTGTGTAAATGATCCATAACCGTAGACAAGTCATTTCGCTCAATCGGGCCTGTCAGGGCGCCAACCGGGCCGTACTGGATGATATTCTCCGTATTTCCCATCATCAGCGGTGATAATGCGCGATGTGCATTTGCTGCCGAAAAACCACAGTCCCGCAGCATTTCCTCACACATATTTGCCAGTCCCACGTACAGATTGCTGGCCATAGCCGCCGCTGCATGATAACGTACTTTGTCTTCTTTTGAAATAACCTCTACCGGATTTCCAAAACTTTCAAAAAGCCGTACAAACCAGTTCAGATATTTCGGATCTCCTTCAATCGTAAAAAACGCCTGTGAGATCACTTTGTAAGATTCATACTTATCGTTGATGGCGAATAACGGATGGATAGAATACCCATAAGCGTGATAACGCTCAATATCCGAAAAGACAGCGGAACTCAATGAGCCGCTGAAATGACTTATAATCTTATTCTGAATCGGAAGCATTTTTAACTGTTCCCACATTTGGGCAATCGCCGAATCCGGAATTGCCACAAAAAGGACATCACTGTCCTCTACCAGATGTCTCAAATTCAGGTACTGTCTGGTATTTGTAAAATCTGCTGCCTCTCTGGATGACTGCGGATTACGGCTGTAATATCCGGTCACCCTGACATTGCGCTCGGTTAGATATTTTCCCAGTGAAAATCCGACTTTTCCTGCGCCAATAAATCCAATATTCATAAGCATCCCTCCATTTCTTAATGGCGGGACAGTGAGTCTCGTTTGCATCAAAAGCAATACAAGCTCCGTTTCAAAATAATAAATACAAGGTATCGTTTCCTTTCGGAATACCATCCGCACGACATTATACCACCACGAATGGCATTCGTAAAGAATTTTCAGGAATACATTTCCTCATATTCCCGTATCCACCGGGTACGGATCTCCTCCTCCCGGCTTTTCCAGTTAAAAGCATGGTTCGCATCCGAAATCTTTTTGCGCTCCTGATAATACTGTTCCTGAGCAGATACATCCGTAAAATGCGAAAATGCTTCTTTCATCGTACCAAAATGGATCTCCGGTGCCTTCTCTTCCATCTGCTCTTCATCATTGATATAATTCATGGCATACAGATAGCAAAGTTTTGAACGCTCTTCCCGGGATTTCTGATAAGCCGCCGAAAACATTCTTGCCGCCTCCGGAAACAAAAACAGCCTTGCATATGCCACACCGAGATTATGCATGATGTGTCCCTGCAGTTCTTCCGTCATCTGCGCCATAAATTCCGGCTGCAACAATTCCAGATACCCATAGGCCGCATAACGATACCGTTTTTTCGAAAGGAAATAATCCGCCCGCATTTTCCTGCGTTCCATCTGATTTTTCCCACGGATCCGCTCGATCACCTGCTCGAGATGATTCAGTTCTGCACCGGAATAATATCCCGATGACGCAAAGATCAGTTCCGCACAGGCATACACATCCCTTTTCCTGTGATAGAGATGCTGCACCTGCGCTGCCAGTTCTTTCGCATCCAATGCGTCCTGCAGCCACGCAAACAATTCCTTATTCATCCAGCTTTCATCCAGCAAAAACAGATTGGATTCCATGGCATAGCACAATTCTTCCATCGTCTCGATCTGTACGGATAATGTCTCCAGATACAGCGGATACGCCGCTTTTTTATATGTACATAATTTTAAAGCACCCATTGTCTGCTCTCTCCTTAACCTCTATGCACCGTAACGGCCATGTTTCCCATTGTCAGTATCAAAAGACATCGGTACCGTCCATTTTTTTCCGGTAAGTTCAAAAAACGCTCCAAATCCGGTATCCGAAATATGAACCTGCACCTGTCTGCCATTTTGCGCCACGGCCTGAATCCGAAGCCGGATCGTTTTATCCGGACGCTGCGGCAGATCCGTCAGTTCAAAGGTCTGTCTGCGATGATTGATTTGTCCGATCGTGCCGATTTCAAACACCAGTTCCGGTGTGCCGTCATATAAAAACTCATAGGCAAGTGTCTCATAATACCAGTTTCTTCCTGCTTCCAGCAGACGGATCAGCGCCGGACTTCCTTCTTTCTGAATGTGCAGAAAAATCTCTCCCTGGGTCTTGTAATCACACTGATAGAAAAATCCCCAGTCCGCACTGTCACTGTAACGATAAGCCGCATAGCAGGCTCCTTTCGTAAACAGATTTTTCCCGAGGAATACCCGCTTATTCGTGCCAAGCACCCGCAGGGATTCCTTCAGCCAGCTGCCGTCAAATCCATCTCCCACGAAATAAACCGCCGAGATCATATGGTTTGCAAAGGATTCCCGAATAAGATTTGCGAAAAATTCATCCCGCACCTGAGAATCCGGCACTGCATAATCAGGAACATCCCAGCTCTTTTTCTCTGCCGTCACCATCTGCAGGATTCTTCCGCCTTTTCGATGCAGCAGATAAAAGCAAACCTCATGCTCCGTAAAATCAAATAACACTACCTCATGCTGCCACAGCATATTGTCCTGATGATAAGTATGCGCAAAAAAGCTTTCCGCATGATCCATCAGGAAGAAATTTTCTTCCGGAAATTCCAGTTCTTTTCGAATCTGTTCAAACAGGCGGATCACATCATCCGTAATCTCCGGCACTGTAAGGCCAAGACAGATTTCCATTGCATTGGCCGCCGAACCATACCGGTCTTTTAAACGGATCAGACGCTGCAGGAACTGTCGCAGCAAGCCCTGGTAAAATGTACTTTCTTCCTCAAATTCTTCCAACGCCTTCCGATACAGATCTGTAAAAAATTCTCCCTGCAGATTCTCCCGTCTGCGCAATGCTTCCTCACCATAAAATGTTTTTCCCGAACCGGACAGATACATGGCCAATGGAATCCCATAACGTTCTTCCCCACCAACAGCAATCGTCTCCGGTTCCTTCATTCCTGACCCGAACAGGCTGACCATTGCATACGTCTCTGTCAGGTCAATTCCAATATATATTTTTCCAGGTTTCACGTTTCTACTCCTCTATGGCCTGAAATAAAGCGTCTGCCAGATCGGTCAGCTCCGCATACTGATAATCCAGCTGCGCCTCCCGTTTCCCGGCAAGCGTTCCAAGCTTTCCAAATCTCGTATCCTGCCATTTTTCATAGTCCACCGGCTCTAACACACCAGTCTCCACACAGCTGCCATCAGCTGTCTGAATCTCATAAGTTTCCGGCTCCTGCAGCAGTTCCCTGCAGCTATAACTGTACAAGCCCGGAAGCACTTCCTTTACCGTTCCGGACATGCGGTGTCCATCCAGCCGGTTTAGACGTACCACCTGCAGATTCTGCCCCGGTGTTCCGGCAAAGCAAATCGTTCTGGCACCATACAGCAGATATTTTCGCTGCAGTTTCTCCGGCAATGTATCATAAAAATCAAAAAAACGATTCTCCAACACAAATTTTTTCAGCACCTGTTCTGCCTGCTGCGCATACGCCTCATCCGCATCTTTGGCATACGCTTTCAAAAACGCTGCCGCGCATACATTCTGCCTGCAGGTTCTGCGTGCCATCCGCGCTCCGATATACGTTCTGGCAGCATCCGGCAGTTCTGCTTCCTTTCGCATATACAACCAGGAAAACCATACCGCATAGGACTGCAAGATAAGCTCATCCGTCTCCTGCTCCAACAGATCTTCGTATATTTTCTCATGCTCCGGTGCAAATTCACCGGTAAACAGCATATACAGCATCAATTTTTCTTCATACTGAGCCACATCCACATTCTGTGCTTTTGCCTTCTGAATGCATTCTGCCAGTATAGCGATCGGCGCCGCAAACCGTTCCAGACGCTCCTTCGGAGACAATATCACATTTCCAGCCGCACGCTCCGGTTCCCCCGTTTTTTCCTCCGGCCGATCCTGATATACATGCTTTCCGGACATCATTTTTTTCAAATGGAACTGATCCTTTGCCGCATAAAGCATACCGGAAGCACTCTCATACAAAATAACAAAAGGCTTTGTCAATAAATTGATATAGGTACCTTTCTCATATACCGGCACCTTCTGGATTTCTTCTATGCCATTCTGCAAAATATGAATGCCTGTCATTTCCGCATTGATCACACTGACACGGTAGCTGTTTTCCGCCTGACCACGCCACTGTTCCCAGTCGGAACGCACGGACTGTTTTTTCACTTCTTCATAAACAACTGCAAGGTCTTCGTTCATATGTCCCTGCGCCAGTTCCTGCTTTGCAAAATTTCGAAGCAAAACCAGATAGGATTCCCAGCTGTTTCCAAGGCGGCTGCGGTTTCTTACCAGATAAGCAAACAGCATGGCTTTTCTTCTGGCCGGAAGTGAACTGTTTCTGGAAAAATACCGCAAAATCTCGTCCGGCAGCATTCCGTCCGTCTTGCTCCAGGAAAGCATATACGCCTCATACAGACCGGCAATCTTCAGATGCTGTGCCACGCCTTTCTGAAACCATGGAAAATATACCGCTCCATAACGGTTACATTTGATCAGATAGGTACAGATGATCTTCACCGCATTATTGTCTGCTGCCAGCCGATAACTCCGACACAACAATTGAAAATACACTGCATCAAAGCCTTTTTGCGACTGCATCAGCGCAAATAAACGGTTACCGATGTTCGCTGTCAGCCGCCCATTTTTCATCATCCAGAAAAGCAGCCGGCGTTCAAAAGGTTCAAACTGAAACAGCAGATCCGGATGATTTTCCAGCAATCTGGCTGCCTCGTCATAAAAAATGGGACTTGCATTTCCCGTCAGCATAAACTTGCGGATCCACTGATATTTTCGCTCCGGATTGCGCAGTAACGCTTCATCAATATGAAGCAGGATCCATACCAGAACCGGATGAGACGGGTATTTCAGATAAATCTCACGCACCCGTTTCGTCACATCACGGGTGTAAGAAGTTGTCTCACCAATGGTCGTCAAATACAGATAAAACGCACTGAGAGGTGTCCGCTGGTTCTGGATCATACGTGCCACTTTTTTCGAAAGCAGCTCTGCCTCATCCTTTCGATCACAGGAGAGCGCCACATACATTCGATACAGCAGCAGCCACTCATTTTTGCCATCCAGAGCTTCCGCCTGAACAATGAGCTGTTCCATCTCCTCGCTCCAGCTGTCTCTTTCAGTCTTTTCACAACGATAATCCAGATACAGCTGCTCCATCTGCGCACGGATTTCACGATTCTTCCATGCCTTTGACTTTTCTGCTTTCTCCGAAGCCATTACCGTGATTTCCACTTCCACGGTCTGGAATGCTGTCTTTAATGTGATTTTTCCAAAATTTTTTCCACTGTGAAGCTGTCCCGGTAAAATCTGATAGGACAGCTCCGCATGTTTTCCAATGAAGTCATAGTTTCGGACCTGTCGTTTTTCCAGCCGGATAAAATTCGCGTCACAGGATGCTTCCATAAAAATATAGCCCCATTCACTTTTTTCAATATCCAGAAAATCCGTCTGGATCTTCACTCCTGCTTTATACTGCCGTTTGGGGCGCGCCACCTGAATGCTGCTCCGTTTCTTTTTCCCACAGCCGATCAGGAATTCTTCCATCTCATGCGCCCCGCGTCCATGCTGGGTCAGTCCACGGTACAACAACTTCTGAAATCCGGTATCATGATGCAGCACATTTACAAAATACGGGGACTTAAAAATCTGCAGAGCCTCGTCCCAGTTCAGTTTGCACAAATTTGTAAAATCATTTAATGTCTTGATTTTTCCAATGGAAGACGGCAGATAATGCCTGGAAATATCCGCACGAAACGGCAGCTGATATTCTCCCACATTGCTTGTAATGACAAAAATACCCCGGTCAGTCATCCCTTCCGTCATCGTATCCGCATGATACTGAAAACGGATCTGAATCTCTGTTCCATGAAATTCCGCAGTCTCACAGGTAACATGTGGATTTTCGCAGGATACAATACCACGCACTTCCTGATCACTGCTGCTGTGGAATGCAAAAGTTCCCTCAAACACTTCATTCTCCGCAGCTGTAAATTTCAGATCCATGTCTGGCAGTAGCAGACATGTGTCACCATAATCAAATTTCTCCTGTATGATATCCTGCAATTTTCTCTTCATTTGTACAACCTGCTTCCCGGGAATCCGTTTTTTCATTGCTTTTTTCCCGATTTCTCTATAATATATAAAGTATAAAACATTTTAGATGTTCTTGCAATGTCGGGGAAATAAGAAAATATGCTTTTTGCAATGTAAAAACAACCATTCATAGTTATCATTTTCCAATCAATTTTTCTGAAACAGCTAGGAACATATAAATTTATTACACTGGGAGAAAAAGTTATGTTTGAATCATATATCAATGTACTGAAAAGAGGCGGTTCGCACCTTGTCTCATCACTCCGCGCCGTTATCTTCGCGGTTCTGACCGGAATTATACTGGGATTTGTCGGAACTGCTTTTTATTACGGCATGCAGTTTGTGACAAATACCAGATTGCAGCATCCATGGCTGATCTTTCTGCTACCGGGTGCCGGTGCCGCCATCGTCGGATTATATCATCTGCTACATGATGAGAAAGACACCGGAACCAACCTGGTACTGTCCGCCATTCATTCCAACGAAAATATTCCGCTGCGTATGGCACCATTAATCTTTATCGCCACACTGCTGACCCATTTATTCGGCGGTTCTGCAGGCCGTGAGGGCGCTGCTCTGCAGCTTGGTGGAAGCATCGGAAATTCCCTTGGAAAACTGTTTCACTTTGATGAAAAAGATCAGCACATTATGATCATGTGTGGTATGAGTGCCGCTTTCTCCGCGCTGTTTGGGACACCGCTGGCCGCTGCAATCTTTTCCATGGAAGTCGTAAGTGTCGGTATCATGCACTATTCCGCTCTGCTGCCGTGTGTCATCGCATCATTGACCGCTCACGGAATCGCCACGGCATGCGGCATTGCCCCGGAAATCTTTCCAATCAGTTCCATGCCGGCATTCACACCGAAAACAGCTGTGATCATCGGTATTTTCGCCGTACTTTGTGCCGTTGTCAGCATCTTATTCTGCACGATCCTGCACAACGCAGAACGTTTATACAAACGATTTTTCAAAAATCTATATCTCCGGGTAATTGTCGGTGGATGCATTGTCATCGCACTGACCCTGCTTGTGGGTGATCAGACCTATAACGGAACCGGTATGAGCATTATCGCAGAATGCATGGAAGGAAACTCCGTTTTTCCACTGGCTTTCCTGTTGAAAATGATCTTTACCGCCGCCACTCTGGGAGCCGGATACAAAGGTGGTGAGATCGTACCGACCCTTTTCATCGGTGCAACTTTCGGAACCTTTTTCGCAAGCCTCACCGGATGTTCCGCACCACTGTGCGCCGCTGTTGGTATGGGCGCTGTGTTCTGCGGAGTTACAAACAGTCCGATCACTTCCCTGCTGATCTGCTTTGAGTTGTTTGGATTCGATGGAATGCCATATTTTCTGATTGCAATTGCCCTCAGCTATATGCTGTCCGGGTATTACGGATTGTACAGCAGCCAGAAGATTATTTATTCTAAATATAAGACAGAGTATATTAATCGTAAAACACATTAAGGTGTGAAAAGCCGATGGAGACATGGTCGTTTCCATCGGCTTTATTATAAGTGCGCCTTGCGGCGCACGTTTCTAACGGGTGAAAGTCCCTAATCC